>JAPLNF010000292.1:17273-43739 GCA_026692965.1 Planctomycetota bacterium | reverse complement strand
GGGCAGTAAGGAAGAAAATCAGGGAAGAAACTATTCAGGGTTAAGGACTCAAGGAGTTAGACCTACGCCGCTGTATATGTATTTTCAGCCATCATGCACCGAAAAAAATGGCACAGGTAGTTGCAATAATAATTTAAGCTGGAGCCCTACAGGTTGGAGAGATTTCACCTCAACTGGCCATCGTATGTTTGATACGCCAACTCAATTTGGTGTAGGCTCTGGGCAAAAATAGGTTAGTTTTCATCTGGTCCGTTAAAGGATGAGGTGATGAACTTGAAAAGCAGTTTTGAAATTAAAGAGTTTGATTCAAAAACAGACACAATTGATCAGATGATCAGTTGTGTCTGTCCATTTAGGCTAGAACTGGTTAATTTTTTTGGGCCATTAATCAAAACTAAACATGTAATAGTTCGATCTATATTTTGTATCCGATCAAAAAATCCAATTCTATATATTAGTGCAGTTCAAGAAGGCGGTGATTTATACGAACTTGATGTTTTTATCTCCGAAAACTTTTCAACTGAGTTAATCGCAGATATGGAAATGGCAATAAGTGAATGCTTTAGAGGTATTTTCGAATCGACATCAGGTTTTGGTAAGCAATTGTTTATCGAAACAAATGTGATGGTCGAAAATATAAAGCATATATTCCTTGCAGCTGGAATGCGATTTATAACAACATTTTCTGAACTTGGTTTTAGTATTGGAACTCCTGTTCTAAATTTTAGAGAAACCGTTGGCTTTCAATTGTTGCCATTCCGTGATTTTTCATATCAACAGTCAAATGAATTGTTTCAGCGTAGTTCAATAAATTCGTTAGATTGCCCCGAAGGATTAAAATTCAGAAATGTCACCAAAGTATTTGATTCATTGTTCTTTCACCCTTTACTGGATGCAAATGGTTCTTTAGTTGCGATGGTTGATGGAGTAATGGCGGGGTTTGTAATGATTGTAAAGCATGAGGATCAAGCTGAAATTGCTTATCTAGGCGTTGCAGAAGAATGCAGATCAAAAGGAGTAGGAAGTGCTTTAATTGGAGAAGCATTAGTGATACTTGCAAGGGATAAAGTTAAAAATTTAACTGTAATTGTTGATGAAGGAAATTTTCCTGCGCTGAATTTATATCTGCGATTCGGAATGAAACTTAAAAAGAACAGAATTTTATTTTTAGCTGAAGGGTGATTTTTTTTCGAGGAAAACCGACCTTTATAAAGAACTTTTAAAAGATTTAAAAATTTGAATTGCTTATAAAATTACAGTGTCTAAATTACTAATCTCTGAAGGTGGCAAACGAGGTTCCCCGACCCCTTTTGCTTCTGATCATTCTAGGTTCATTTGATTTATATTAGAGTTGCATGATTACCCCAATCATTCAAGAGTTGGATATTCCAACCTTGGAGAAATTACTTATTGTACGCATCGGAAAACCACGGTTTGACCTGTGGTTTGGGAAGCTCGTAACCTTCGTACTAAATGATGATAAGTTGATTGTTTTGGTGCCTAATAATCATTTTCTTGAATGGTTAAATAGTAAGTTCCGTAAAGATATCGAAGATGCAGTTAAAGCTTGTCTTTTAGGATCTAAGCAAATTGTTTTTCAAATCTCCCAGCAAACTTTGTCGCAACCAAAGCTTCAGGATGCTGAGGCTTCTATTCGGAAAAGTATCCCTGAATTGGGTACACCTGAGTTAAATGTTGTTAAATCCGATGGTATTAACCAATTAATTAATGTTCCAGGAACAAAAGAAGCTAAAAAGCGCGACTGGCTTGATTTTAAATCTTTTGTCGTCGGGGAATCCAATAAGCTTGCTTTTGAAATGGCCCGCAGTTTAAGTGTTGAAAAAAGAGCCGATACTAGTCCGTTAGTTATTTTTGGCCCGCAAGGATGTGGAAAAACCCATCTTTTAGAATCATCCTTCAGGTCTTTTAAAAACTCCTTTCCATTATTGCCTGCAGAGTTTATTAGCGCAGAAGAATTTACTAGCCAGTTTGTTGTAGCTATGCACAAAAATCGGATGCCTGCTTTTCGTGCTAAAATTCGCTCTAATTCATTGTTTGTGTTTGATGATGTTCACTTGCTTGCTGATAAACCTGCCACCCAAAAAGAGTTGATGCTTAATCTTGATGTAATTACCCAAAAAGGTGGCAGCATTATTGCAGGAATGGATTGTCATCCACGAATGGCGAAAAAAATAATGCCTGAACTGTTAGACCGGTTAATGTCTGGTATGATTTGTTCGGTTGGTGTGCCCGAAGATTCATTGCGTATAGCTTTAGTAAAGCGTTATTGGTCTATGTTGTCGAACCAAGAGCTAAGCTTAGAAGTTACTGAATATTTAAGTAAAGAAGTTCGAGGCAATGTTCGGATAATTCTTGGTGTACTAAAGCAATTGTCTAATTCCGCAAGAATAAACAGAGTGCTTCCCACAATGGAATTGGCTCGGTCTATTGTCGGCGGTTTTATTAGGTGCGTGTTTAAATCGATAAGTTTGCAAGATATCGATGAAGTTGTTAGTACTTTTCTTTTATTGGCACCGGGAGCATTAAAGTCTGGAGTCAGGGAAGAAAAAATGTCTTTCCCCCGCAATCTTGCCATGTATTTAGCTAGGAAAAATTCTTCTTTCACATATCGCGAGATTGGAAGTTACTTTGGCAATAGAAATCATAGTACCGTAATTGCGGGCGAAAAAAAGATTGAATCATTGATCAAATATGATTCGCGTGTGCAATTTGCCAACCTAGAATATGATCTTAATTTTCTTCTGCAAAGTATCCAGCAAAAGCTTCACTCAAATAGGTCTTAAGTTACCATCTCTGTAAATTTGGGTTGAGTGGGTCGAGTATGCCAATTCTTAGGCTTTCCTATTAGAGAATTTGTTCAGCAAATCTTAATTATTCCGTTTGTTCCTGTTATTTCTTCCGATTTGATTATTAGTGAAATGCGGCGAATATCAGATTGGCAATGCCGCAGGCCTTCGGGCGTATCGCTTAAGGTGGGGGTCGAAATGGATTTCGACAGCGATAAGCCTTCATATTCTGTAAAGGAGTCGGAGATGAAGCGGTTTGCCTTAATTTTTGGTGTATTAGCTGGTTTAGCTGTAGGTTCAAGTAATGTTCATGCAAGCTGGGGTTCCTTAGGGTACAGCGGCTGGCAACCTTGGTACAACATTTTTGCAAAACGATATAAATGCCTAACCCCTGAAGAAGAACGTCTTCAGAAATTCTGGCACGATTATTATAATGCGATGGAAAAATACTACGGCGCGCTAGATAACATTGATTGGGTAGCTTACTACAAAAATCATGGTTATCAAATTAATAGCGGACCTGGTTGTGGTTCAAACGGTCGGGTAAATTACGCCCCCGTTTTTGTAAGCCCCGGCCTTCAGTGGGCTGTTCCCAACGGTGCCGTAGGTGGCCCTCCAGTAAGTGGCGGTATGCCTGCAGGTTACGGAGTGATGCCAGCCGGTGGGGCAATGCCAGCCGGTGGAAACTTCCCCCCAATGCCTGTTAATTACGCACCAGGTGCTGGTTACTAAGCTAGCTTGGGTAATATAAAAAGAAGCCATCGAGTATATCTCGGTGGCTTCTTTTATTTATTTAGCGATTAATTGGATTTTGCCATGATTCGTGTGATTGGATTGTCTTAATAAAAAAAAGCAGACCCCATCGATTCTTTAAAATGTGCTAAGTTTTTCTCATTAGACATGTTTCCACGGATGGGAGGACTTATGCGAATTAAATTGTTAACGAGTGTTTTAGTATTGGGTTTTGTTGTTTCAAATTCTTTTGCTCAACAACCCCAAATAAATGCCCCACAAGCCATGCCACTTCCTGGGCAAATAAATGCACAACAACAAACTCCCTACTTTGTTTATTACATACCCACTGCCCCAGATATGATGGGACCAGGGTTTTATTACACGAATTGTTATGGCGTTACTTATGGACCTAATTATTGTGTAACCCCGCCTTTTGCTCCTTGCAATGGCCCTTTACCTGCTTTTGGTAGTTGTGCTAAAGCATATCCAGGGATGTCATTCCCTACACATCCTTATGTAAGAAGTTCCCGAGACTATTTCATGATTGATTAATTTCAGTTGCATCTAATTAGTTATTTAAAGGAGCCAGTTAATACTGGCTCTTTTTGTTCATTTAACGATTAACCAATGCTTCTCTTAACAATTTAAGCGTTTTTAAAGGGTTTTCAGCGTTGAATAAAGAATTGCTTATTGCGATCCGTTTAACCCCATGCTTAACAAGTTGGCTAATATTTTGCGTGTCGATTCCACCTATTGCAAACCAAGGCACAGTGCAAATGGCACTTGATTCCTGAATAAATTCTAATCCTGCAAGCTTGCTGAAAGTTTTGGTTTTAGAGTTGAAAACCGGTCCAACGCCAATGTAATCAGCGCCGTTATCAATAGCAGTGCGGAGTTGATCTTCATTATGTGTGCTAATACCGATTATTTTATTCCGGCCAATTATTGATTTTGCTTCTTTAATTGGCAAATCATCTTGCCCCAAATGTACCCCATCTGCATCAACAATTTTGGCAATATCTGGTCGATCATTGATAATGAGTGTTTTTCCATTTTGTGTGATAAGCGTTTTTAATTCAAATGCGTAGTCCAGCAATTTGTTGTCGGTTATGTTTTTGACTCGTAATTGCACCATGTCCAAACCGTTTTCAAGAAGCGAATCTAGCGTGTCCAAGAATGTAGGCGTAAGGTGTTCAGCGCCTAAAAGTCCGTAAATTTTGATGTTATTAAGTTTTTCAGATAAATTTAAAAAACGAAAAATTCTTTGCTCAAGATCATAGGATCTGTACCTTATGTCGCCGATTGCCATCGCGAAATCCGGGGATTCTAATTTGCCGAATTCCTCAAGTGACCGAAGCGATTCTTGTACCCTTTTTATATTTGCTTTAAAAACATCCTGGTCATTTAATCTGGTCAATTCTTGATTGGTGTGAATCGTAGTCCCAACATCGTCTTCAACATTACGCTGAGAAATAAGCAGAGTTGCAGGAATCCACTGAAGTGCTTCATTAAAATCATGCCTTAGTTTTTTTGTAATTGAACATAATACTGCAGAATTTAAGATAAATCTGCAATAATCATCGACTACTCTAAACCCTTCCCGTACTCGGTTCCCTGCCGCATCAAGGATTCGCAAACAAGAATCAATCTCGGTGTTGGCATTTAAATCCAGAGGTACATCAAGGACTAAGGGCGCCAGGCGTTGTTTGTCAATCCAATTAGTCAGTTGTTCCCACTGAACTCCAAGCGATTCCAATATGATTTGAGTGTTATTAAAATCTTCAACAAGATAAACAAGAAACCCTAAACTGGTGCCTTCTTGCTCTGCGAGAACTTTTTTTGAAATCCGTAATATTTTCTTGCTTATATAAGGCTTTTTAGCAGATTCAAAAACCGAAGAAAATGCATCAGTACTGTTGGTTGTTTTAAATGGTTCAAGTTTAATTTGATGTAAACCAAAATCTTTTAAAAGATTAGCTACCGGCCCTTCAGGATCATTAAGTAATGCGATGATGCAATGTTTTGCGTCAGGCTCCATTTTGCCTTCATCTAAAGCGAGTTGAAAGGCAAAATCCAAGGCTCTATTACAAGCAGAAGATAATTCGAGTTCCATTAGCTAATCTTTCGGAAATATAAAAATAAATCATCCAAGCTCAAGTTTAATCAATAAAGATCGGTCATTCTACTCTGACCTTTTATTTTATCTGATTCCTCCTATGTTCCAAATCCACTTATATGGAATAATATTTTAAAAAACCGCATTTAGATTCAAGACCTCATTTCAGAAGGTTAATTAATAAGACGATTAAAAATAAAGAAGATCAGAATTTCTCGATTGCAATTGTAAATAATAACAAACAATTGAGCTAACAAGGAGCATTTTATGTTGCATCGAATTAGGTTAAACTCCGGCTCAATTAAATGGATCATTGGCGGTGCTCTTGTCGCGATGCAATTTGCAATATCTGGGGAAATTACTTTAGCTCAGGATGTGCCTACTGTTATTGCTAAAAATGTTAGCAAAGTTCCAACTTTTAATATTGAACAACTTCGAGAAATGGGCCGAACTAACAGCTCGTCAATTAAAGCCGCACAGCTTGGAATTGAGGGGGTTGCCGAAAAGCAAGATGCGATCAATAAGATGCGATTCTTATCAATTATTTCAAAAGATTTACCTGTTCGGAAACAACAAGCGCAATCTGGAATGACTGCTGCTACTGCAAATTATTCTCAATCTGAGTTGGATTTGAATTTTTCGATTGCATACACCTATGTTTCCATCATTTATGCAAACCAGCAGCTTGATGTAGCGGAGCGAGGGATTAATGATCTTAATACCCTTGGTGATATCGCCAAGGAAATTGTAAAGACTGGTTCTAGAAATGATGTTTCAAAAAAGCAGATCGACCAGATTAATGTTTATTTAAATTTGTTTAACGGAAAGAAAGAAGAAGCTGTACAGGGTGGGATCTGCAAACAGCAGATAAAGTATTAGCGCTTGCAGATGTTCAAGTTAATAGAGAATCGGTGATTGCAGAAGCACAAACTCGCAGAGGAGAAATTTTACAAGCTCAATCTGCAGTGGATGCAACATGTTTGGAAGTAAAAGCACAAGAAAAAATAAGGGCTTTTGCTGGCAAAACTTTTGCATCAGGCTCTGATATACATGCAAATATTTTGCCAATTGCCTCATTGGATGAAAATTACAGGCCCGGTGCGATTGCCCCAGAAATGCCTGGAAATCTTTATGGGTCTAAAAAATCCCGTGTGAATCAAGCAAAGATTTTACATGAGAGAGCTCAAGTTGTAGCAGATAAGGCAAAAAGCTTAATCGTGCTTGAAGCAGAAAACACATACCTGCGCTGGATTGAAAATAGGAACCGTGCAGCTAGTTATCTTAAATCTGCAGAAGAAGCTGAAAAACTTGCTTCTTCGCTTAAAGAGCGTTTTGATCCTCGTGGTGGAAAAATCACTTTGGATGAAGTCATCAATACTGGCATCCAAGCGAACACTATTCGAATTGCTGCTAATGAAGCAATTTATAAGGCAACTTTGGCTCTGATTGCTCTTGAAAGAGTAAGCGGTGGCGGATTTGTTGCCCCGTCGATCACCAAAAAATAAACAGGGCGCGTAACCTTGTTTATCGTTATTCCTTCATTGATTTTACACCTTGATTTATCACCCCAAAGGAAACCTATGCGAAGTAAATTCTGGCTGTTTTCTCTCTCCCTCTTAGGCATTTTGCTTTATGGCATTTGCCAAGTACGAGCAGCCGAAAAACCTAAATCTGTTCGAATTGGAATGATGAGGACTATCTTTAAAGATACTCCTGATTCCCTTTTGCAAATCCTTATGAAGCCATTTAGTGCAGTAATGGAAAGCCAAACTGGATTAAGTGGCGATTTGGTTATGACGCCAAGTTACGACAAACTAGGAAAACAGCTTAGCGATGGTGATATACAAGTTGGTGTTTTTCATGGTTTTGAGTTTGCTTGGGCCAAACTTAAATACCCTGAATTAGAGCCATTGATGCTTGCAGTTAATAATAAAGCACCTTTAAAATCCTATGTTGTTGTGGCTGATAATTCTGATATCAAGTCTGTAAACGATCTGAAAGGTAAAAGCGTTTCATTTGCAAGAGGCAATCGAGAGCATTGCAGATTGTTTATGGAACATCGAATTTTGCCAGCAAATACCAGCGCTGGAAAATTTTTCTCAAAGATTAATAATAATGCAGATGCTGAGGATGCATTTGATGGTTTGGCTGCTGGTGAAGTGGATTCTGTTCTTACTGATTCCGCACCTTGGGAAAGTTTTCAAACCCAAAAGCCGGGAACTGCTGGAAAATTGAGGGTTGTTATGATTTCTGAAGAGTTTATTCCCGCAGTAATAGGCTATAATCCTAAGAAACTTGATAAAAATATCAGAGATAGTTTCAAAAAAGGAATGCTGTCTGCAAGTGAGAATCCCAAGTCCAAGCGAATGCTTGAATTTGTCAAGATTTCTAGTTTCGAAATGATTCCTGAAGACTTCAGCGCACAGATGGTTGAAATGCTTAAATCTTACCCTGCCCAATAACATCCCTTGGCAGACTAGCAGAAAATCGTAAATAACATATTGACTCCGGGCATTAAGATTGTCCGGAGTTGATTTTTTTTTAGCTGTAAGATGGTAACTCACCAATCAGTTGTTAGAATACTTCAGCGTTTCAAGTCCCTGTATGATGGGGTATTATATCATGGCAGAAAATATTCAAACTGTCGCTCTCAAGGATGAAACCCGCGACCGTTATCTAATTTATGCACTATCGGTGATCACTTCGCGTGCCATTCCCGATGTAAGGGATGGGCTCAAGCCTGTTCAAAGGCGCATTCTTTACACAATGTATAATGATTTGCGATTAACCTTTGATGGCAGACCAAGGAAATGCGCCAAGATTGTGGGTGATGTAACCGGGAATTATCACCCACATGGAACCTCTGCAGCTTATGAAGCTTTGGTAAGGTTAGCGCAAGATTTTGTTATGAGAGTACCCTTGATTGTGGGTCAGGGCAACTTTGGATCGGTCGATGGTGATGCACCTGCAGCAGAGCGTTATACCGAAGCAAAGCTTGCTCTGGCTTCTGAGCATCTAATGATGGAATTAAAGCAACGTACCGTTGATCTTCGGCCTAATTACGATAATACCCGAGATGAACCGATCGTATTGCCTGCCCAGTTTCCTAATTTGCTGGTTAATGGTAGTTCTGGGATTGCGGTGGGTTTGGCTACAAACATTCCACCCCATAACTTGGTCGATGTAATTAAGGCTAGTATTCATCTTATCGAGAATCCTGACGCAACTACTTCACAGCTGCTAGATCGATTAAAAGGCCCTGATTTTCCACTAGGTGGAAAGATTTTAATCGACCGCCCTGCCCTCACAAAGATTTATGAAGAAGGTTCGGGTAGCCTTAAAATTCAAGGGCAATGGAAAATTGAAGAAGTTAATAAAGTAAAAAATATCATTGTTTATTCAATTCCTTTTGGTGTGGATAAGGGCAAGCTCGTTTCGGATATCGGCTTGATAATTATTGAACGAAAAGTGCCTCAACTATTGAATGTAGTTGATGAATCCAGCGAAAAAGAAGGTGTAAAGATCGTTTTGGAGATCAAGGCGGAATCCTCCCCCGATCTGATCATGGCTTATTTGTATCGACACACACAACTTCAGGATAATTTTGCCTGCAACTTTACCTGTTTGATTCCAATCAAAGATGCAGATGGTCGAGAAAGAACCCGGCCAGAACGACTAGGTATTTGTCAGATATTGAGGCAGTTTCTTGATTTTCGTTATGAAACCATTAAGCGTAGATTTGAATTTGATCTCGAACAATTGCGTAAACGCATACACATCCTTAAAGGGTTCAAGATCATTTTTGATGCCTTGGATCGTGCTATTAAGATGATTCGTGAGAGCCAAGGCAAAGCTGATGCCGCTGAAAAATTGATGAAGGCGTTCGATCTTGATGACATTCAAACTGATGCGATATTAGAAGCCCAGTTGTATAAGATTGCACAAATCGAAATTAAAAAGATCACTGACGAATTACGGGAGAAATCCAAAGAAGCTGATCGTATTGAAGAAATTCTTGCATCTAAACGCAAACTTTGGGGTGTAGTGAAATCTGAACTAGCAGAACTTGGCGAAAAGTTTGCTGATAAAAGAAGGACAAAATTTGGGGATGCTGATGAAGCTACCGAGTTTGATCCCGAAGCTTATATTCAACGCGAAAATACCAATGTTGTGATTACTCGCGATGGTTGGGTGAAAAGAATTGGCCGACTTGCTTCGGTTGAAGGTACCCGCGTTAGGGAAGGCGATGAAGTTTTGGCCGTGGTTCCCGCAAGCACCCTCGACCAAATCATTTTCTTTAGTGATGATGGTGCTGCCTTCACCATGAGAGCGAATGAAATTCCTGCAAGTTCTGGCTATGGCGAGCCCATCAATAAATATTTTCGCTTGAATGATCGAGCTAAAATAATCATGATGCTTACTACGGACGAGCGGTTCACCCAACCTTCGAAGCCAGGTAAGGGCGATGATCCAATTCCTCCGTTTGTTCTTGTCGTAACTTCTCAGGGCCAGGTTCTTAGAACACCCTTGATGCCTCATCGAATTGCTTCAACCAAAACCGGTAGAATGTATGTTCGGCTCAATGAAAATGACAGAGTTGTAAACGTTTTTATTGTTAATAAAGAAAAAAGCTTGATGCTTGCATCGAAGTTTGGCCATATCATTCATTTTCCGATTGATGAAGTGAATATTTTATCTGGGGTTGGCAAAGGTGTGATGGGTATTAAATTGGGAGATGAGGACCATTGCCTAGGCGGCGTTGTTATATCAGGCAAAGATGATTTTTTGCAAGTTGAGACAACAAATGGCAAGACCTTGGATTTTCGCCCAAGCAAATATGAAGTTGTAACTCGGGGTGGTAAAGGTTTTGAAGCTGTCAAAAGATCTGAGTTTGCAAAGATTATTGTTCCACCGATTGAGTTGGTCAATTGGGATGAGATTGCAGATGCAGAAGCGCAAAAGCCCAGTAAACCTAAAGGTTTGTTTGATTAATTAATGTGTGAAACGGAAAATATATTATGAGTAGTGCTAATAGTAATTATTCCGCCAAGGACATTACGGTTCTGGAAGGACTCGAACCGGTAAGGAAACGGCCTTCAATGTATATTGGCGGTGTTGACCCCAAAGGGTTGCACCATTTGGTCTGGGAAATCGTTGATAACTCTGTTGATGAATATTTGAATGGGTTTGCTGATTCAATTACCGTGACCCTTCATAAAACAGGCGACGCAGTAACTGTTGTTGATAATGGGCGTGGGATCCCTGTCGATATACATCCCAAACATAAAAAGCCTGCACTTGAGCTAATCTTAACCACTTTGCATTCGGGGGCTAAATTTGGTGAAGGCGATAACTATATCCATTCGGGCGGTTTGCATGGCGTAGGCGCATCAGTGGTGAATGCCCTTTCGAAAAAGCTAGTTGTTAATATTAAAAGAGATGGTAAAGAGTTTCGCCAGACATTTAAAAAGGGAAAAGCTTTTGGGGAACTTGAAAAGCTAGGCGCAATCCGAGGTACTGGAACTACAATCTATTTTGAACCTGACCCAGAGATTTTCCGAAATACACAATTCGAACCCGATTGGATCAAGTCGCACCTAGATGATATGTCTTACATCCACAGTGGGATGAAGATCATTTTTATTAATCAGATTTCTGGTGAAACATTTGATCTCACGCACCCTGGTGGCATTCCCGAATTTCTTTCAAAGTTGGTTGTTGATGGCCAAAAGCCTCCGGTAACAGAAAGTATTTTTACTGTTAGTCGTAAGGAAGGCGAAAAGATGGAGGTTGCCCTCCAATGGACTGAATCAACCGATGAATCTTTTCGATCTTATGTTAATGGTATCCGTACAGCTTCGGGTGGTACCCATGAAAATGGTTTGAAAAATGGTGTGGGTAAGGCCATTCGCAACTTTATGGAAACTCACGATATCAAAGTTAAAGGAATTGCAATTACCGCTGAAGATATTCGTGAAGGATTGGTTGGAATTCTTTCGGTTTTTGTTCGGGAGCCTATGTTCCAAGGCCAAACTAAAGAAAAACTTAATAACCCAGAGTTGACCGCGTTGGTGGATAGCTTTGTGCGACCAGCATTGGAAGCATGGCTTAATTTTAACAAAACTGCTGCGGATCAAATCGTTGGACGAATTGTTCTGTCTGCCCGTGCCCGGCTAGCCTCACGCGAAGCAGCTTCCGAAGTAAAACGCAAATCAGCAACTTCTAGAAGGTTGAACCTCCCAGGGAAACTTTCTGATTGTAAGTCAACTAATCTAGATGACTCAGAGCTATTCATCGTAGAAGGTGATTCAGCAGGTGGGTCTGCCAAGCAAGGCCGTAACAGTAAGGTTCAGGCAATCTTGCCTCTGCGTGGTAAGATCCTGAATTCTGAAGGATTGCCGCTTTCAAGAGTTATGGCTAATACTGAGTTGAATGACTTGGTTACTGCGATTGGAACAGGCGCAGGAGAGAAGTTTGATCTCTCTGGATTACGGTACGGAAAGATTATTTTGTTGATGGATGCCGATGCAGATGGTCATCATATATCGACATTACTTTTGGGTTTCTTTTTTCGTCATATGCCAGAATTAATCCGTAAGGGGCATGTGTTTTTGGCGCAACCGCCACTGTATAGGGTCGATGTGGGCAAAGAAACTTTTTGGGCCCGTGATGATATCCACAAAGAAGAAATTCTTTCGGGGTTAAGGGCTAATGCGAAGCCAGAAATCTCGCGTTTTAAAGGTTTAGGTGAAATGGATCCTAGTGTTCTTGCGATGACTACACTGGATATAAAGAGCAGGATCTTGCTAAAAGTTGAAATCGATTCAAATCTTGAAACTGATAAAACTTTTGTTGATCTTTTGGGTAAAGATGCTGCACCCCGCTTTAAGTTTATTATGGAACATGCCGCCCGTGCAGTAGTCGATGATTTAGATATTTAGTTTTGGTTTTTGATTTTTGCCTTATACCATGATAATTGCCTATTCAGGCCGATGAGCCATTTCATTTCTTGTGTGGTAGGGTTGGCACGGGATATCATGTTCTTGATACCAGTAAAAAGAGTCTCAGCCTTTGGGCCAAACAAAAAGTGGATTTCTTCTAGCGATGATTTTAGAGCGTCAAAAGCTTGCTGCTGCATTTTCCAAGAAGCTAATTCGATTGGCTTGAATGTATCTTCGGTTTTTTCTTCAAGTGCCATTCTGATTTCATAAAGTGTGATAGCGACCGACATGGCTAAATTAAGTGCGGGGTAATCATCGGAGGTAGGGATACCAATAAGCAAATTGCATAAACTTATTTCATCGGTAGTCAGTCCGGAAGATTCAGGACCAAAAATTAATGCGATTTTTGAACGATTGATTTCGTTTGATAAAACTTTGGCTGCACTCCTAATTGGTTTAGTTATTGCGCCTCGCACCAACCCTTTGGTTTGGCTGGATGTAGATGCTACAAAAGTGCAGTCAAGCAAAGCTTCCTCGATTGAATTAACTTGGATTGAATTATGTAGGATCTCTTCGCCTTGGCAGGAGAATTTTTTAGCCTCATCATCCAGATGATTTGCTTTGGGCGATACTAAAACAAGTTGCGAAAAACCCATGTTTTTCATCACTCTTGCAGTTGATCCAATGTTCCCTGCAAATTGAGGCCTTACCAGTACTATCTTGCAGTTTTTAGACATTGTTTTTGATCTGTTGGTGTTAGATTACGCTTTGCCAACCGAAATTTCTAAAGCCTTTGCTTTTAAACTCGCCAGATCAAGTTTTCCACTCCCTAAAACACCAATCTCGGTAACGGGATAAAAATCTTTCTCCGAAGGAACCCAGAGATTGGGTAAACCGCGTGTAGATAATTTCTTAATCCATGTTTTGAGATCCATCCCGAAGCCTTCAAGAATTTCAGGAAGAAAGAGTACGATAATTCTCTCGCCTCGAGTGATATCTGGTACGCAAGTGACAGCGCATACCCTTTCCGATGATTGAAGTAAATCATGCAGTTCGTCTTCAAGTCGTTCGAGAGGGACCATTTCACCGCCAATTTTTGCAAATCGGCTTAATCTTCCTGTAAGCGTGACATAGGATTCCAAATTGATCTTGCCCATATCCCCGGTGATGTACCAGCCATCTTTAATTACAGAAGCTGTTTTATCTGGATCGTTAAGATAACCTTTCATGACATTTGCACCTGTTGCTAATACCATTCCCTCATGATTTGGGGATAGATTTTCAAGCGTGTCAGGATCAACAATTTTAATTGAAACCCCAGGAATGATTTGGCCTATCGAACCCGCCATCTGACCTAAAATAGTCCCACCAGGAATGGTAATATCGCCTTTATTAATGCAAACAACAGGAGATAATTCGGTACAGCCGTACCCTTCTAAAGGAAGAATGCCAAATTTGGATTCGAAATCCTTGGCTAGTTGAACAGGCAGTTTTTCTGCGCCACAAATCAATATTCGTAGTGATTTGAAATCATCAGGCTCAGACTTTTTTAGGCAGAAGCGTAGGAATGTAGCTGTAGATAAGTATGCGGTGCATTGATAACTTTTGCATGCAGCACCAATATCACGAGCTTGCCTTGGATCGGGTTGATAAACAATTGAGGCCCCTACTTGAATTGGTGTCCACATGGAAACGGTGTACCCGAAACTATGGAAAAAAGGCAGTGCCCCCAAAAGGCAATCAGTGAAATCGACATCTGCACCTTTAATGGTTGACCAAGCATTGGAAGTTATATTGTTGTAGGTCAGCATTACGCCTTTGGGATTTCCTGTACTCCCACTAGAAAAAATAAGTGTTAAAGTATCATCTGGGTTTGGTTGATGAGCTTTCAAAATGAATTTAATAAACAATGCAGGTGTTAGAATTTTGCTGGCTATAAAAGTAAAAGCTTTTTGAGTTGGACTTATGCTTTGCATTATATCTTCTAGGTAAAGCAATCGGATACCTTGGATATCGGGCCAACTAACTTTACTGGTAAACCGTTTGGCTGTGATAACTGTCTTAACTCCCGATGTTTTTATGCAATGCTCTAAAATCCCTAGTGATGCGGTGTAATTTAGATTGACGGAAATCTTGCCTATGGTAGCAAGAGCAATGTTGGCAAGGGCGCTTCCAGTGCTGTTTGGAAGCCAAATACCTATTGTTGTTTCATCTTTAAGTTCGCGCCTGAGTTGATTTCCTAGGCAACTAACTCCAACTAACGCCTTGCCATAGTTAAGGTTTAATTTAGGATTGGTGTTATCGGGGAAGCATAGCTTTTCAGGGGTTTTTAATGCTTGTTGTGCAAAACCAATATGAACAAGAGGCAGGTTGTTATGGGTGACTTTTGCAGCTTGTACGGAAAGATTCTGAATTAAAGATTTTATGTTTTTAGCTTCTTCTAACGTGGAGAAAGCTTTGCCTGTGAAAATATGCCAGTGAGTTTCGTTGGTTATGATATTTCGATTGAAAACACCTTTTTTCCTGATGGTAAAATTACTGCCCTTTGGTTGCTCAAGATGAATGGGGACAACCAACGCTTTTGTTTGTTTAAGTAATGCTCGGATAATTCGGTATGAATCGATTTCAAACCCGCCTGAGGTTTTAAACCACTCCGTTACAACTGCTATATTTTCATTCTTTTTAAGAATGACCCTGGCTTCCTTTAAAGTTTTTACAATGCCTCTAAGCCCAAGTATCGGCTGAATATAAATAATCTGTTTGTGATAAGTTGTGTTCTGAGCTGGATTACCCTCCAGTGCGGACATATCGAGCGCTAATATTGTTTTTACTGGTAAATTAAGAAGAGCGAATTGTTCGTCAAATCGGATTTGCGAAGCCACGAATATGGTGCCAACGTTGGTCGGAATATTTTCCATTTCATGAATGGTAATTTTAGGAGAGCCGGAGCCTTTTTTTACCAAGAAAAAAATTGGTATAAATAGTAATACCAAGATGCTGAGAGCTGTTAACCACATGATGGGATCAGTTAACTGCGAAGTAGAATTTGAAATTATAATAACAGCGAAAAAACTTTGCATCTGGTGCAACTCCTAAATCTTTAAGGCACAATCTGAATCCTTCAGAAAACCACCAGAGTTTCAAAACATTGGTGCAATAATATTTGCACAATAACATTGTTTAAAAGAACTTTGCCATATGTGTTGTATTGTTCAATTAAAAATTGTTACAATAATATGTCTTCCTTGGTATTGGGGGTGATTCTTCAGCCTCAAACCTGCTAAATAAGCTAATTAAGGCTTTAGCATGATTTTTATTTGTTTTATGACTGTGGGGAACCCAACATGAAAATTGCAAAATCGATACTTGTTGCTTGTGCATTTTTGATTTCTAACGTTGCAAATGCGCAAAATATCAGCTTTATCAAGGATGTTGCCCCCATTTTGAAAGAAAACTGCTTTGCTTGCCATGGGTCCAAAAACCCTAAAGGCAAGCTTGATATGACCAAATACGAGGCTTTAAGGCATGGCGGAACCAAAGATGACCCGATTGTTGTTGGTAAACCAGATGAAAGTTATTTTATCGATGTTTTAAAAGCCACCGACAAATCTAGAATGCCCCCAAAAGAAAGCGGTGATGCTCTTTCCCCTGAAAAAATTAAGATTCTGGAACAATGGGTAGCACAAGGCGCAAAAATCGACAAGGAAGTTGATGCAAAAGCTGATCTATTGAAAGAATTACGCCTCCGTTGGAAGGCCCCAGTTCCTTCTGCCAAGTACTCTTTCCCCGTTGCTGCTACAGCTCTTGCTTTTTCCCCAGATGGCAAAAAAATTGTTGTTGGTGGTCATCATGAAATCACAGTTTGGGATGTCGAAACCGCTAAATTAGAGAAAAGAATTAATACCCGTGCCCGTCGATCCATGGCTTTCCTTTTCCTTCCAGATGGCAAACTTATTGTGGCTGGGGGCCGACCAGGTGAAGAAGGCGATGTTCGGGCTTATGATATTTCTTCATCAGGTAAAATAACCGATGGCGTCACATTCTTGGATGGGGTCAATGATAAGAAAATTATGCTCAAACAGCTTTTGGATGCTGATGACGAGGTACTTTGCCTAGCCCTTAGCAGCGATGGTAAAAAACTTGCAGCAGGTGGCTGCGATCGTCTTCTCCATGTTTGGGATATTAGCTCAGGTATCGAAAATGCAAAGCTAGAACAGTCCATAGAAAATCATGCTGATTGGGTTTTTTCAGCAGCTTTTTCACCAGATGGCAATTTTCTCGCCAGTTCCAGCAGAGATAAAACTGCTAAGGTTTGGAACCTTGCATCCAAAGAATCATTGGCGACTTTCCCAGACCATCAAAATTCTGTTTATGGTGTATTTTTTAAGGCAGATGGTAAGAATTGCTATTCCGCAGGAGATGATAAACAACATACGGGCCAAATTCTTAAAGTTGTGGGCAATGATAAAGCGAATCTTATCGCTACAGGTGGTTCTGATAATACCATTAAAACATGGAATGCTGAATCTGGTGCAGCGGTGAAAACATTTGCAGGTTTAACAGATCAGGTCCTTTCTTTGGCGTTTAATAAAGATGGTTCTTTAATTGCTGGTGGTGCTTGGAATGGAGAAGTCATTATTTGGAAAACGGCAGATGCCGTGGTACTCAAAAAAATTGCCATTTCTCCTGGTTTACAGACTGCAAGCAAGTAAGAAATTGGTTATGTTTTCTAATTTGAGAAGCTAATATTTTGGAAGATGTTAATCGCTATTTAAATTTGGCAACCCTTGATCAATTCAAGAGTACCAAGGGTAAAATCAATTACTTTTCTTGGGGTCAGGGCCCAACCATTGTTTTTATACATGGTTTGGCTGATTCTAAAGATGCTTTTGTTTCTATTGCAAGTATTCTTTCACATAAGTTTCGTTGCATTGGTGTGGATATCCCCAAAGTAGTTTTGGGAAGTAGTACCAAAGATCAAACTTTATTAGATGCTTACACTGATTTCATCAAAGACTTTATCAAAACAAAAGTAAACTCCCCAGTAGTTCTTTTTGGATCATCATTTGGCTCTACGTTGTCAATAAATCTTGCATCACAAACGCCCGAATCTGTTTCAGGTTTAATATTGCAAGGTGGTTTTGTGCATCGTCCACTTAATTTGGTTGAAAGATGCTCTGCTTTTATTGCAAGCCTCTTTCCGTTTAATGGCGCAACTTTTCCATACCTTGAGTTTGTCATGAAAAGTCAGCATTATCATGCATTTCATGGGAAACCATCTTATCGGTGGGAAAGATTGGTTAAAAGTGTAAGTAGTGCATATTTTAGCACCACAGGAAGGCTTGCAGCGGCTATTAATCAAATTGATTTAAGACAAAAAGCTTCAGATTTTCAAAAACCTGTGCTGTTAATTGATGGTGAAGTAGACCCTTTGATTGGCCCAAATATTCGGAAAACCCTCTACGAGGCGTTCCCGCATGGTGAAAAAGTGGTGATTGAGGGTGGTGGGCATTTATTGCCTTATAGTCACCCAGAAGAAATTGCTGTTCATATGACTGCATTTTTGAATAAAGTATATCCCGGCGATCGGATATTATCAGCGTTGTAGTTCCATTTGGTTTATCAGTCTCTTACTCAGGAATTTCACATGGGACAGAAGATACATGTTATTGGAATTGGTAGCGATGGATTGTTTGGCCTGACTACCCTTGAAAGGGATATTCTGGCTGGGTGTGATATTATTTTTGGTTCGGAAAATGTACTTCGCTTAGTAGAAAGCCTTAAAGGTGAAAAGCGAAAAAATGGCCCAGATCTTCAAGAATTATCTGAATCTTTACAAAAGCTTGATGTTGGCAAAAAAGTTGCTCTTCTGGTAAGTGGCGACCCCTTATTTTATGGTGTAGTGCGATATTTATCAGAAAAAATAGGCAAAGACCGCTTTGAAGTGCACCCTCATGTAAGCAGTATGCAGATGGCTTTTGCCCGAGTTAAGGAAAGTTGGGATGATGCGTATCTTACGAGTTTACAAAATCAATCTTTGGATAAAGTAATAGAGAAAATCAGAGTTTCTGAAACTGTCGGGATATTTACCAACACGGTTGAAAACCCTGGTGAGATTGCAAAGAGATTGCTTGCAAGGGGAATAGATTACTTCAAAGTTTTTGTTTGTGAGAATTTAGGTGGAAAGGATGAGCGGGTCACTCAGGCCGAACTTTCTGAAATTGTAGATATGGATTTTGATCCACTCAATGTGCTTATTCTTAAACGTAAACCGGGTCGCCCTGATATTCCTGCAACATCTTGTACTCCTAGGCTATTTGGGAATCCTGATGATATTTTTGCCCAGAGCAGGCCTAAAACAGGGTTACTTACCCAATCTGAAATCCGGGCCATTGCGCTTTCAAGGCTTTCCATCAAACCAACTAGCGTTGTCTATGACATTGGTGCAGGCTCAGGCTCTGTTTCTATTGAAGCCGCACAACTTTGTTATTCGGGTATGGTCTATGCGATTGAGCAGGATGCCGCTGATTACCACTTGATTCTTGCCAATTCAGAAAAAATGGGCATTCGAAATATTAAAGCAATCCATGGAATTGCTCCCGAGGTTTTTCAGGGGTTACCAAGGCCAGATGCCATCTTTGTAGGCGGAATAGGCAAGGAAGTAACCGGGTTGCTGGATGCAGCTTTTGAGACTTTAGTTCCCCAAGGGCGAATGGTGGTTAATGTTGGCTCTGTAGAAAACCTGTATGTTTGTGTGAATACAATGCGAAAAATTGATCCAGAGTTCGAAGTGCTAATGGTGCAGATATCTCGGGGCTTAAATCAATATGGGTCTTTACGGTTTGAGGCGATAAACCCCTCTTATTTGCTTACGGCAGTCAAACATTGATTTAATTTAGGTTTATTTACCGACCCATTGAACATGAACTTTTCTAGTCCGTGGGCCATCAAATTCGCATAAAAAAATGCCCTGCCATTGTCCAAGGATGATTTTCCCGTCTTCTACGATTACATGCGAAGAATTCCCAAAAAGGCCCGTTTTAATATGACTATCGCTGTTGCCTTCCCCGTGTAAGAATTTAGCCATGTTTTTTGGGATGGATTTCTCAAGCCAATGGAGGGTGTCATGAATAACATCGGGATCCCAGCATTCGTTGATTGTTAGGCCTGCTGTGGTATGAGGGCAGAAAATTACCCCGATTCCTGAATTGATTTTGCTTTCACCAAGGCTCGTTTCCACCAAGCGGGTTATATTTACAAATTCACAACGGCTTTTGGTGGAAATTTCAATCGTATCCATCTTCTTGGCCTCGCATTTTTAGTGCTAGAACTGATAATATTACTTATCTTATGGCTTTTCTTTATTTGACTCGAGGTCTTGCATGATTGCAAAAATTAAAGCTCTTTGCTTTTTCGTTTTGATAGTGGCGTTTGTTTTAAATGGAAATAACCTCGACGCCCAAAACTCTACCTTGCCCGAACCGATTCTCGCAGTTCTTAATAAAGCTATTGAAGCCCATGGCGGGTATACTAAGCTTTCAACACATAGGGCCGACCGTGTGAAAATGAAGGGCGCAATTCAGTTTGCAGGGGTGGACGCCACATTTAAAGGGGAAACAACGGTTCAATTACCTGATCAGTTGAAAACAGTTCAGGAAATAACGGTTAAAGGTAAATCTTTCATTGTGATTCAGGTGTTAGACAAAGATAAGGTTTTGGTTAATTTGAATGGGCAACCTCAAAAAGCTGAAGAACCCGTAGCTATCCAAATTAAAGAAACGATGCGCCTTGCGAAAATCATAAGACTTGTGCCCTTGCTGACTGGTAAAGAATTTGAAATTACGGATCTTGGCTTAATTAAAGCTGGAGAGTTGGCCCTTCATGGAATCAAAGTGAAAGAAGTTTCAAAGCCTGATATTCTTTTGTTCTTTGATCGGCAAACAGGCTTTTTGGTGAAAACCGAGCAAATCCGCGAATTTGAAAATAAGAAAGTAGTACAAGAAGATTATTTTTCAGACTTCAGAGAACTCGGCGGCTTTAAAAGACCTGTTAAAATCCAGTCATTTAGAAATGGGAAAAAAATTCTCGATGCAGAACTTGTTGAAGTCAGATATTTTGAAAACCTGCCTTCTTCAGATTTTAAACCATAACGCAATAATCAAACAGCAGAAGGTATTATGAAGCCGGGAAATTACTATGTTCGAAAACAAGATGCAGGCGTCCAACTTTTAGCTTGGCTGAAAGTTTCGCTTAAGCTTGACGGCGGATCTTGCAACCAGTTGATAGCTGGGGGTTGCATTTTTATTGATAAAAAGCAGGTGAGAGACCCTAAATTGCAACTTAAGGGCGGAGCTCGGGTGTTCTTGAAGCCCTCTCATAAACCTTTGAAAACCAATCAAAAAAAAGCGGAAGCCCGCGTAGTTATTGCTATGCCGGAAATTATTTACTTTGATGATGATATCGCCATTGTTGAAAAACCAAGTGGCCTTACTACGGTACATCATGCCCAAGATAAAAAGGAATTTTCAGAGAGAGATCGCAAGTTTATGCCCTCCACTCTGCAAGATATCCTGCCCGATATTCTTTCAGTTCACACCAAAAAAAAGGTGCCCTATGTACGCGCAGTTCATCGCTTAGATAAAGAAACCAGTGGCGTGTTGGTCTTTTCGTTAAATAAAAAAGCTGAAAGTTCACTCGGGAAGCAGATGCGAGAGAAAAAATTTACTAGGCGTTATATCGCTTTAGTTCGTGGGCAGATCGAAAATCAAGAAATCCGTTCGATTCTCGTTCGCGACAGAGGCGATGGTCGTCGTGGCAGCTCTGTAAAAGATCCGGATGGGGAGTTGGCTGTAACTCATGTAAAGAAAATAGAATCCCTTGGGGATATTTCTGTTGTTGAATGTGAACTGGAAACTGGAAGAACACATCAAGTGCGTATTCATTTGGGGGAAGTAAATGCTCCCCTATGTGGTGAAAAGATTTATGATAGGCCATTAAATGGCCGACCTAAGCCAGATCCTAGTGGTATCGATCGGATAGCATTGCATGCCTGTTATTTAAGTTTTGAGCACCCTACGAGCGGTAAAATTCTGAGTTGGAAAAGTTCAATCCCACCCGATATGCAAGGGGTTATTGAAAAGTTGAGAGAGGGAAAAAATAAAGCCCCGGAATAATCCAGGGCTTTATTTTTTTTGAATTACTATTATTAAGGCTTTGGAGTTGGAGCAGGAGTTACTGTAGGAGCTGCTTTCACTGAAATAGGATTTACATCCATAGTTTCAACACCAGTATCCTGAGTTTGCTCAAGGTCAATCTTGGTCTTTTGCCCACCAATATCAACGGTAAGATCACCATTAATCTTAAGGCTCATGCTTGATCGATCAATTCTGCCCTTGGCAGCATCAAAGAAAATAAGGCCGTTTGATGATGCTGTTTTGATATTTGCAGAATCAATTTTGAAAGGCAATCCGCCTGCATTACTAGTAACAGGTTTGGTATAAACCAAATCCGCCTTAACAGAAATCTTGTCCATCTTCTTTTCGTCTTGGCCTTCATAGGTGTAGGTATAGGAATTGTCGTACTTTCCGATAGGTCCCATATCAAGGGAGGTCGTACGCTTCCAAGTGCCTTTTTCCTTATCGCCTTTTACGACTTCAATGTTAGGAATTGCGCCAAAAGTAGGTTCAGCCATTTCTACCATAGTTTTTTCGCTAAGGATCTTGTCAAGCAAAGGTTGCATTTGTGGGTTAGAATTAACTAGTTTTTTGACAAATTCTTCCCGGCCAGCAATCTTAGTGACTTTCATGTCTTTGGTGTTGATGGTAACTAAAAATTCAGTTCCTACCAAGGCTTTGAAGAAATCAGACAACGGTGTTGTTGATGTAGATTCTTTAGTTGAATCATGCTGAACTTTGGTTCCACCAATATCAATGTTAAGGATCACGCCTTCAATTTTTTGTTTAAGTTCCCAGTTGTCGCCGTCTTGCTTGACGGGGGTCCAACTGAAAAAAAATGTTTGGTTTTGTTCCTGATTGATATCTGTACCAGTCACCTTCATCTTCTGGATGGTTTTGGTAACCACCTTTTGATAAAAGGTTTTTTCCTTTTCAAATTTCCATTTGATTGTTGATTTTTCTTGGGCCCCTAACGAAGGGATGACCAAAGCAACAAAAGCAATTCCAACTAGCCATCTCACGCTCAGCCATTGCTAATTAGTTTTTATTGTTTATAACTATAGCATATGGTTCCTTTCTTTTAAGCGTTGTCCCGCGGTTTATTAGTCTAAGTAAATTTCTTTTTCAACACAATTGTCGTTGAAATTTATTGCTTTCTGGTAAAAATTTGGAATAACTTGAAGGGAACGAATATGAACCTGTTAACCACGCTTTCAAATTCCTTGATGGAAGGTTTTTTTCCAAAGGGTTGGGATTTAGCCAAAATAGATGGCCTTGCAGATGTTTCTGGCGTGGAATTACTGGCCAAAAAGGCCTGGTGGAGTCCCGAATTTCAGCCAATTCCATGTCAAAATCTATCGGATTTTGATGTTTTTATGGGGCATGAAATAGCTCTAGAAATATCTAATGCACGAAAAAATGGACGCGATCTTGCCATGATTTTGCCAGTAGGCCCCATGGGAATGTACCGCTGGGCTGTTTATTTTTTAAGCCAATGGAATGTTGATTGCTCGCATGTTCATGGATTTAATATGGACGAATGGTCGGATGCAGAAGGAAATACTCTGCCTTCTGATAATTCCGGGGCATTTCAGTTTGCAATGGAAAAAGCGTTTTATGGCCCTTTAGGGCACCTGACTGTTCCAAAAAACCAGCGAAACTTTGCTTTAAAAAATAACCTCCCGTCCTATGCCGAAAAAATAAAGGCTTTAAAAACCAAAGGTGCCAAGCTTGTCACGGTTTTTGGAATAGGTAGGGTTTGTCATATTGCGTTTTGGGAACCACATTTCGCCTCTGAATTTGATTCGGTTGAAAAGTGGAAGATGCAAACTCACCGCTTAGGGGCCAAACTTCACCCTTTAACCATTGAACAAAATGCCTTGACCAGCTTTAAAAGTAGAACGACCCTAGTTCCAGCATTTGCAAATACGATTGGACCAGGCTTGTTTTTGCAGTCAGATAGCATCATTGGGGGTTGTGATGGAACTTTTGGCCGGGGAATGCAATGGCAGGGCCTTTCATTACGAATGAGCCTGCTACACGAACCAACCCCATGGATACCAAGTTCGTTTATGCCAACTTTGCCGGGTAAGTTATTTTATTTAAGTGAATTAGCCGAACCCTTGATTGCTGATTGCAATTAAATCGTTTTTAGAGCATTAAGAATAACTTGAACTGCAATGTCGATTTCATCGTTGTTCAGGGTTCGTAAATCTAAAACAATTTTGTCATCTTTTATTCGAGTAAATAGCGAAGGTTGAGAAGTTCTCAGTTTGTGTGATAAAGCTTGTGTATCAAGATGTGGAGATGAAAAGTCGACTACCCATGTAGGCATTTGCTGGTCTGGTAAAGTTCCGCCCCCAGCAAACCCTTCGCTTATTTTTGACTCAATCTTATCGCAACAGCCGATTTGTTTTAATTTCGATTCTAATTGAAGAGCCTTTTGGTGGAGTTCATCCATTGAAATGGAGAGCATTTTTAAGGTTGGAATTTTTTGGCTTACTGTGCTTGAATTAAGGTGAAGCAATAGGGTTTGTTCGAGTGCTGCAAGGTTCATTTTGTCGAGCCTAAAAGCCCGCATTAAAGGGTCGCCTTCGATTTTATTAATCCAATCTTTTTTGCCTGCGATAATCCCAGCTTGGGGTCCGCCCAGCAGTTTATCCCCGCTAAATAGAGTCAAATCTGCACCGAGTGCCATACTGGTAACAGGGTTTGGTTCTTCACCAAAACCTTTGCAGTTAAGCGGTACTACCGCTCCGCTGCCAGCATCATCAATAACAGGTATATTGTGCTTTTTTCCCAGCGCAATTAGCTCTTCAATTGTTACAGATTCAGTGAAGCCATTGATTTTATAATTACTGGTATGCACCCTTAACAAAGCGCCGGTGTTCGCCCCGATTGCAGCTTCGTAATCTTTGATTCGGGTGATATTAGTGGAACCAACCTCTTTCATGATAGCGTTGCTGACTTTCATAATTTCAGGAAGCCGGAAACTGCCACCGATTTCAATTAATTGGCCACGGGAAATAATTACTTCCTTGTTTTCAGCAACAGCTTTTAAAACAATGATAGTTGCAGCTGCGCAATTATTAACAACCGTGGCTGATTCGCATTTAAGCAGCTTGCAAATCCATTCTCTTACAGAATCCTGCCTAGATGATCGCTTTCCCGTTTCAATATCCACCTCAAGATTGATATAACCCGCGGCAGCCATGTATGCAGCCTTGGCAGCTTCTTCCGCCATTGGTGAGCGACCAAGATTGGTGTGTAAAACAATGCCGGTAGCATTAATTACTTTTCTGAGTTTTGGTTTATAGTTAGTAGCCAGTCGATTGCTAACTTCCACCCCAATGGATTCAGGCGAAGTTTCTAAATTTTGATTGCTGTCCTTGCTTAATAGGCTTCGAAGTTCATCGAGATACTGCCTAATTTCTGCAACAACATTTTCTTGGCCAAGAGAAGGAATAAGGTCCTGGATGGCAGTTGTTTTAAGGATAACATGTACGGCTGGTAGGCTTCGGAGGTTTTTATTGGTCATGATCTAACTTTTCTTGCTGGCTATTTAGCTGCTTTAAGGGAAGGAACCTTAGGTCGCCATCCCTTCTTGTTGTTCCGATCTTATCGAGATGTTCACAGAAAGGCACAGCATATTTTCTGGAAGTTTTTAACAAATCTCGTATTTCCGCAACTGTCATACCTTTTCCATTTTCAAGCGCGTTAGAAACTGTGCACCGCATTTCATTTTCGACATCGTATTCGAGGTATAGATTGTCTTGTAGGAACACTAATTTGCCTTCGAGAACGCAAAGGTTGAAAAGTTCTTGCAATTGAATTTTTTGCCCTCCAAGGTGATTGATAAAATCTTCCATTGTTGGCGGAGCGAACTTTGCTTCTTGATAGGCGGTGTGGATTTTTTCGAGTAGTTTTCTTTGATTGTTTGATAACTTTGGTTTGAAAGCAGTTAGCCCAATTCGTCTTTTGTTTCCAGTCAAGATTTTTTTTTCGATCATCTGGTCAATCAAATCCTGAACTAATTGGTCGTCGCCCACGTAGCCTAATTCCATGGTGATGCGTTGGCGTTCATGTGTAGATAATAACGGATTTTCTAAATGGAGAGATTCAAGTATTGTGATGGTTTTTGTTTTTAAATCAGTAATCAATTGATTGTCTATAAGCTTTTTTTTGCCAGTGGATGTGTTGATTTCAAATAGCACTTCATCTGCCAATCCGACTTTTAATTGTTCCTTGATGGTGCTTGAATCAATACCGGTAAACAGAGGCAATGATTCTTCATTGATCCCTTTAAAACCTGCAAACCATGCCGCCGCCTTTAATTTTGAGATGTCTTGCCCTGATGCTAGATTATTTAGCATGTCAATGGAGTGCGAATGTCTCCTGCGGATTTTTCCTGCAAAGGGTTGAATGATGTTTCCGCCACCAAGTGTTGCTGTGGCAGAACTATTCCGGATTACAAAGGGTTGTCCCCAAGAACATGTCACTGGTTCTTTTAAAAACAATTGAGCAAGGCCGGGTTTTCCCGGTGCAATTGTATCATCTTCCAATATAGATAAGGTTCCAAGGATTTCAGAAGTTCCCAGATGCAACCTGACAGGCAATCGGTGCTTTAAAGGCTTTTTTCTATCCTTGGCGCAATGCAGTAAGACGGAAATGATTTTCGCTGGGAACAAAGATCC
>JAPLNF010000292.1:3166-17255 GCA_026692965.1 Planctomycetota bacterium | reverse complement strand
TTCATGATGGTCGATTCCAGCCAAATTGATTGCGCAACGCTGCCCCTCTGACGATGCTTTGACATTTTTTGCGTGAGATTGCAATGAACGAACTCGTACCATTTTTTTTTCAGGGAAAAGTTCTAACTCGTCCCCTTCATTCACTATGCCCGAATATACCGTTCCCGTTACAACTGCACCGTAGCCGTGAATTGCAAAGGATCGATCCATTGGCAGACGGAAAAATTGCTGAGTTTTTTTTGCTTCAATACCAGAGCAAATCTCGGTGATTTTGTTCTTAAGTTCTGTTATCCCTTTCCCAGTAGTAACTGACGTTTGAATTATTGGAGCGTTTTCAAAGGATGACCCCTCGAGCAGTTCGCGGATTTCCATTTCCACGACTTCGAGTGTGTCTGAATCACCAAGATCACATTTAGTCAAAGCTACAATTGCATGTTTGATTTTTAAAAATTTAAGTATTTCTAAATGCTCTCTTGTTTGAGGCATGACGGAATCGTCTGCTGCAATAATGATAAGAGCGATATCAAAGCCAGTGGCTCCAGCAAGCATATTCTTGATGAATTTTTCATGCCCAGGAACATCTACAATTCCAATTCGGAAACCTGGCAAATCAAGATTTGCAAAGCCCAGATCAATGGTAATGCCCCGAGCTTTTTCTTCAGGCAATCGATCGCAATCAACCCCTGTAAGTGCTTTTACAAGGCTTGTTTTTCCATGGTCAATGTGGCCTGCTGTCCCAAGAATGAGATCTCTCTTTAGCATCCGTTTCCTTAAACTTACTGTTTTAGACTAGCTAGATACTCCACTAAATCTCGGAGTTCTTGCTTGCTTAATTGTTTGTAAAGGTCAGCAGGCATGGCGGATTTGCCTATTTTCTTTTCTTCGATGTCAGCTTTTTTTACCGTCAGCAATTTTCCTTCGAAATCCATTAAGACAATTTCATTAGGCTTGTCCTGTTTTAAAATGCCGGTAACTGTTTTACCATTCGATAGTACGATGATTAATGATTCAAAGCCTTTGGCTATGTTTTTTTCGGGCAATATAATCGATTCAAGCAGGTAGTCGCGTTTTTGTTTGCTTCCTATTCCGTTAAGTTCTGGGCCAACATCCCCGCCCTGCCCTTCAAGTTTATGGCATCTAAGACATGCGACGGCTATTTTTTGGAAGAAAATAGTTTTCCCTGCTTCTTTGTCTCCTCCTTCAAGTGCAAAAGCCATTGGATTTGGCTTGGTTATATCTTCTTGAATTAAGGACTTGGAATCTTCAACGCCTGCTTTTAAACCCGCCTCACCAATTTCAAGGAGAATTCCAGGTGGGGTTTTTCCCGATATTGCTTCCTGCACCAAACTTTTCAGTTTGCTCTTTGATAAGGTGCTTTTGGATTCTCCAAGAATTCCAATAACAGCTTGTTGTTCTTTTAATGACCCTTTTTTAAGGATCGTATCTGCAGTTTTTTCAGCGTAAGTTGGTTCAATCTTGGAATAAATACGAATGGCCTCAGCTCGCACTAGATCTGAAGAATCGGTCAAAGCCGTTTCAGTAAGAGATTTTATTTCCGGGGCCTTTAAGGAAGTAAGAGCTTTAAGTGAATCCGCTCTAAATTTTCCATCAAGAGAATTGTTTTTTATGGATGAAATCAATTCTGGAATAATCTCATCTATTTTAAGAGATGCGGCCACTCGGATAGTTTCTTTGCTTATCTTTGTTTCTGCACCAAGAAGTGCGGGCAGGTTCGTTTTTAGTGCATTGATCGCGTCGGCTTTATTTGCAGCCTGTGTCGGTCTGGCTAAACCCGTAACGAAATCTCTTTTACCCTCATCACCCCATTTTTCAAGATACTCCAAAGCTTCCATTCGTATTTCAACAGGGGTTTGCGGGCTAGCGGCTAGCTTTGCTATTTCTAATGCGTTTTGATTTGTTCCAATTCTTCGATTTGCAGCCAGAACTCTTCGTAGGTTATGTGTTAGTTTTGTATTACCAACAGTAATTGTTTTTGCTAAATCATTTAATGATTTTGTAATCGGGATGTCGTAGATTGCTCGGGCTGCTTCGTCTGCTATTTCTTGATTTGTATCAGTTAGAAAGTTACTTATTTCTTCACTTTCAAGCTGCCTTAATGCAAGAGTTGCCCCCATCCGAATTCCTAGAGAGCTGTTTTTTGAATATCCTGCTAATGCTTTGGCGTCGTTGATTGCTGCAAGTGCAACTACGCAACCATGGCGAATGTAAACATCTTTGTTCTGGTTTTTATCAAGCAGATCAATTAGCCCTGGAAGATTTTCAATTGAAGGCAGTTTTACCAACGCCTGGGATGCGAAAAATTGTACTCTGGGTTCCGAATCATTGAGCATTGCAAGCAGAGGCTTGCGGGCTTCTTTTGCATGAAGCTCGCCTAATACTTTTGCGGATTGAGCTCGAATTTCAGGGTCTTTATCTTCAAGCAATGGCAATAGCACTGGGATCACGGAAATGCTGTCTTTCCTGCCAATTTGGCCAAGGCCCCAGATTGCATGCATTCTGGAAAATAGTGAGCTTTCGCCTTTGGCGACCGAAGCAAATTTAGATATAGAGCTTGAGCCTTTTGCAGCGAGTGCAAATTGTGATTCCCTACGAACTCGAAGGTCTACATGTTCAAGTAATTTTACCAGTTCGTTATCAGAACGGTTTTCAAAACCCTCTCCCAGCAATGTTTTGACTTCTTTCGTAATAGTGCTTGAAGATTCTTTTTCATCTGAAAGTTTGTAGATTCTGCCTTTGCCTGGTTTGTTCCAGCCATTGACCCAGTCTGATACATACATGCTGCCATCCGGGCCAAAATCAACATCGGTTGCAAGGATCGACCACAGGAATTGTTTAGGATTTTGCATGGAAAAGCCCGCACCATCCTTTTTAAATGAAAAGGACCAGATGCCACTGTTGGCAGGCGCGCCTCTGAAGTCGCAAAGGAAAAAGTGGTTGTCGTATTCTTTTGAGAACCCAGTACCAGGGTAGTAAACTAGGCCTGAGGGGCCTGAGCTCATGTTGATCATGGGAGGAATGATGTAGTTGGGTTGGCCTTGAAAGCGAGGTTTCCAAAGGCCTTCAGAGTTCCATGGGCCTCGAGCATTTGGTTTTTCAATGAATTGGTAACCAAATCTCCAGCCGCTATCTCCGCCTTCAACTAAATAAGTAGCTCGAGCCTGGTCGCCCCCATCTGAATTGTTGTCGACCGTGAACAAGTTGCCATAAGCGTCAAAGGCAAGTTCCTGCGGATTTCTGAGCCCTTTGTAGAACACTTCGAGGTTTGATCCATCTTGGTCACAACGAAATACAGCACCCATGTTGGGCAGGTTTATTTTGTTTTTAGGATTGGTGATATTGGTGCCTCTATCGCCAATGCTGAAGTAAATTTTTCCATCCATACCCATGGTTAAGCCATGCAAATCGTGGCCAATGAAAGCAATATGAACGCCGAAGCCGTTGTGCAAAGAGGTTCGCGAGTCGGCTTTGCCTTTGTTTTGTGTATCTTGAAGTAACCAAAGGTCTGGGATGCAGGTGAACCATGTTTTATTGCCACTAACAAGAATGCCTGCAGCGATTCCCGCAGGGATGCTATTGAAACCATCCGCATAAACTTCTGAAAAATCAGCTTTACCATCACCATCGCGGTCGATGACGATTTTGATGCGATCGTGATCTTTTTCAAAGTCGTGAGGTTTTTCTACAGCGATCTTCTGAAGGAGTTTAGTACGATCTTCGACAGATTTTAATCCAAGGTCATCATCCAGCCATTTCATATAGCTACGAATGTCCAATGCTCCGGTATGCAAACGAAAAGTTTCAACAACGAAAAATCGATTTTTATGATCAATGGTAAATGCAACAGGATTAGCTAGATGAGGCTCTGCAGCAAATAGTCCAAGATTGAAACCTTTAGGGACTTTAAATCCACCCAAGGCTTTTTGCGCCTCATCCGATTCTTTCGAAATGGTAGGCGAATAAGGCGCCTTAGATTCTTGATGGACTGTAAGATGCGACAGGGAAAAAATCAAAATTAGACTAGAAATCATGTTTTATCCTGCAATCGAGAGTTAAATATCGGAGGTACAAGTTTGGTAACTTTAGCAAAAATCGTTTCGAGAGTCTTGCTCATGTGAAGCTTGGTGAAATTATTTCCAAGGGTTGATATTGCCCAAACCTCTTCTTTGACGTTACCTTAACCTATCTTACCAATTTTATCGTTAACAAGGAGAGTCATTTGGGCATGGAAGCAAAGGAAATTCCGCCAGTATTAGAACTCAAGTTATGGTTTGGTTTAAGTGCCAAGGCTTGGTTTTTAGTATTTCTTACGCTGTTTTTTGTAGGCCAAAGTATCAAATATGCCATGAAAGTGTCAGAAAAGAGATCAGCGATTCAGCGCTGGCAGCCTCAGATCCTTGGCCTTGATACCGGGGAAGATCTTTCCCAAAAGTATCAGTATCCAAATCCCCCAATCATGGCAATTCTGCTTTATCCCTTAGCTAAGATGCCACCAATGGTTATGGCGTTGCTTTGGTATTACATGAAGGTAGCAATGCTCATCTTTTGTTTTCATTGGATTTTTAATTTTATAGAGAAGAATGGAATGGCCTTTCCCTTATGGGCGCAGGCGTTGACGGTATTATTGGCATTACGACCGATCACCGGCGATTTACAGCATGGAAATGTGAATATTTTTATTCTGTTTGCTGTGATTGCTGGTTTGCATCTTTACACTCTTCGCTGGGATGTTGCTGGGGGTATATGCATCGGATTGGCTATAGCTTGCAAAGTGACACCTGCGCTTTTCATTCCCTATTTCTTTTGGAAGCGATCATGGAACATGCTTTTTGGAATTATTTTAGGGCTCATGTTGTTCCTTTGGCCTGGAGTATTTCCAAGTTTAGTTCTGGGTTTCGAAGAAAACCAGAAGCAGCTTTATTCTTGGTATACCGAGATGTGTTTTCTTGCCGCTTCGTTTCAATGGTGTGAGAAAAGTCCTGTTCCGATTATTCGATTAGTTCTTAAGGCATCTCTTGGGCTTTTTGCTCTAGGTGTGATTCTATGCTGCAGAACGCCTGAGAAAAACCGTGGAGGTTGGGCCTTGGCTGCAGAATTTGCAATCATTGTACTTGGAATGCTTTTGTTTAGTGAACGAACATGGAAGCATCATTGTGTCACTTTGATTTTACCTTTTGCTGTCTTGTGTTATTTTCTTGCAACATGCCTGAAAGCTAAAACCAGCTATATTTTTCCTGTTTTTACGATTGTTGTTGCAACTTTGTTAATGACTCTTACAAGCACAGGTCTTCTTGAAGATGATTTCGCGAAGGAAGCCCAAGTGTATGGGTGTTATGTTTGGGCATTTATTTTAATGATAGTGTGTCTTTTTGTTGTGCTATACAGGAACAATAACAAGGCATTAATTGTTGTAAAAACAATTGATTGAACTTTGGTTGAATAGTTGGTGTTAAATGAAAAAGGCGGAGTGCAATATAGCACCCCGCCTTTTAGTTTGATTCCTAGGATTAAGGATTCACATTTGGTGGAGCCTTGTAGCCAGTCTGGTAGAACTCTTCTTCTTCTTGAATGATAATTCTAGGAGTTACCATGATTAGCAAGCTTTCAGCTTCTCTTCCGTAAGAGTTATTTCTGAAAAGCCTATTCAAGTAAGGGATCTTGCTTAAAACTGGCGGGCCATATTCATTTCGAGATTCTGACAAGCGCTTAATACCACCCATTAGCACCGTTCCACCATCTGGAACCGATACGGTTGTTTGTACTGCAATCGTATTGATAACAGGTTGTTGAATGTATTGGGTGAAGGTGATTGGATCACCGGGGTTGCTTGAGAGCACACTGGTACTTGGGAAAATTGGTACCACAACAGGGAATAGCGCTACTGGTCCAGGTACTAAGTTTGTCAATGTAACAGGAATGTTAAGCCTTACCGTTCTGCGATCTGCAGAAATAAGTGGCTGTACATTCATATAAACACCAAAAGGGAAAGCCTGAACTTGTGGAGCAAAGCTGATATTGCCGTTGATAAGAGTCGACACATTCACGCCGGTTACAAAGAACTGGTTTTCTGCAACAGTAATGTTGGCATTTTGACCGTTGAACATAGTTAACTTAGGCGCCTGCATAACATTGGTTCTTCGATCACCTTGAACCGCTTCCATGAAAAGGAAGACTTGAATATCACTAAGAAACGCTAAACCCATTGCAAGGCCGCCAGCACCAGGCAAACCTGAGTAGCCACCAAACGTTGGCATTGCAAGCGGATAAGATGATTGTTTGATTGGGATATCAAGATCAGTGGTAAAACTACCAGAGGGCGTGATGCCAGCTATCATGCGGTCAAAGTTTGGATCATTAATATATCCTGAAGGTTTATACTGTCCGGATTGAATCTGGGGTTCAAATCGTTGAGTATTTTTGTCCGTTTTGATGTTAAGATTAAAATCTACACCAATGCGTTCGTAAAAATCTTCAGCGATACTGATGAATCGTATTTCAACTGCAACTTCCTGATCTTGCAATCTTCGAAGTGCGGTAAGAAGATCTGCAACTTGTTCCTGAATATCGGGCGATTGATTGATAACCAAAGACATGGTTAATGGGAAATACTCGATCGTTCCAGGGCCACCCATGTTGTTCCATGCCTGGGGAGAAATTGTGCTGGTTAATAACTTAATCAGCATTTCCTCCATAGTCTGGTTGCTTTTCTTTGTCGTTGAAACATTACCATTGGTAGATGTTCCAGAAGGAGTTCCTGTTGGTGTGCCCCCTGTCATGCTATTTGGGCTCATCAATGGTGTGGTAGCACTGCTGTTGGAAGGTTGTTGATTAGCAGAGATCCCAAGAATCGGCGAAAGAGAGTTTGTAAGCAAAGGATTGACATAGTTTTCAACTGGTATCACCAAGTCTGCAACTTGATAAGTTACAGTCTGAAGCTTACCCCTTGCGTGGGATTCTGTGGTTATCTGAAGAACTTCATCCTTGATTACATAGGTCAGATGGACGCTATGAAGCAGAAGATTCAAAGCGCTCTTAAGTGATACTTGCTCAAGTTTTAGGCTTACAGGCCTGTCGAGGCTAATACCTTCTTGTTCCAAAGCAGGCATATCAGGCACAATGTTGATGCCGTAAAAGCTTCGAAGATCTTCAATTGCATCCTTCAGTAGGATGTTGTTGAAATTGAGATTAACTGGCATGCTAAGTTTGCTGTCGATTTCCTTTTCTTTGTCACTCTTTCTTGTGGTGCTGGTGATGGAAGTAAGGTTTTTGCGTTTGTTACGGCGCTCTGCCATTTCTGGATTAGTATCAAGTGGCTTATCCATTTCCAATGCTGGGCCCACTTTATCAGTGGCGTTAAGTCCATCCAGGAAGAATGTTTCTTTGTCAGATTTAAGCTTCTTTGCAACATTGATGCTTCTCTGAGTCTTGGCCATGCTCATGCCTGCAGCAGCCATGGCATTATCTGGATCTAATTCATGTGCCCTCATAGCATAGCTTTCAGCTTCAAGGTATTTTCCTTCTTTGAAGTTCTGATTGAATTGCTTCATCAGGTCTGCAACTTTTTTCTGCTTGTTATCATCAGCAAGTTGTTTCTGACCGATTGCATTGATTTTATCTTTTTGCCCACCATCCTTGGCAAGCATTTCTTTTTGAGCTTTCATAAGCTTGAAGTGCTGGAGTCTTGATTCGACTGGCCTTCGTAAAAATGCCATTTTGCCTGGTTCAAGATCGTTGCTGTTGAGTTCGTTTAAGTATTCTGTAAGCATTTCAATACCGATATCAGTTTGACCAGCTTGGAATTTTTCCATAGCTTCGCGCTGTAGATCCAAACTTTGTTGTCTCATTTGGCCAAATTTAACTTCACGAAGTTGATTGGTTGCTTCAAGAAGATCAATCTCCCCATCTTCTTTTTGTTTTACTGGGGTATTCGAATTGTTGTCTGGAGTCGCTGGTTTTGTGCGAATTTCAGATGTGCCCTTAACCAAAGAAATAGCACTTTTTTCTTTAGGTTGCATTTCTGCCGTCATCAATATTTCTTTCAACTTCTGCTGACGTTCCTTATCAAGGTTTTTTTCCGTCAATGTTGAAATCATTGTCTTTGATTGTTCGAAATCTTTACGATTGTATGCCGACAATGCTGCATCAAAGGTGCGCCTAGTTTCAAGCATTTTTTGATTCACATCTTCAATATCAATGCTACGAAGTACAGATGCGGCTTCTTCTTTGACTCCAAAAGTACCTTGATATGCTTCAACTGCAAGCTTTCTTGCTGCTACCAATTGACCACTGCGAAGCTCTAAACGGGCTTTTTCAAGCATCATCTTGCCTTGGTTTGATTCTGCCATCGATTCGCTTGCAATCGTTGCACTGCCGGGAACCTTAGCTTTAACCAATCCTAATTGCGATTTTTTTGCTTCAATGCTTGCAGTATCCTGGCCAAAAGATTTTGAAAGACTAATTGCGTTCTCAAGTGCTTGGTTTGCAATTTCTTCTTTTTTATCATTACTTTCACTGCTGTTCATGCTGCGGGTTGCTTGGGTGACAAGATCATCAATTTGATTTCTTGCACTTGAACCTAATTGCAATAAAAGTTGTTCAGGGCTGTCTTCATTAGGTTGAAAAATTATCCCTTGCTTCTGGGCTTCAATTGCTTTGATGCGGGCGGCTACCAAATTTCCGGCTAATTGTAGTTGACGTGCTTCCATCAACAATGCCACTGTTTTTGCTTTGTCATTTTCTGGGGTTGGAATTGAAGGAATAACCACTGGGGCAGTAACTACTGCAGGGGTAATCACTGGAGCGGTTGTGATTTCAGGAGCTGTTTTTTTCGTTTCAGCAGGCATGGTATTGTCCGCTACTGTTTTAGACCGGTTTTTTTCAATGTCTTTCAATAGTGAATCCGGTGTGTCACCACCCAGGCTTTCAGGTTTTACTTTCATGCCTTTGACCATGAAGGCCAGACCTGCAGCTTTTTCCGGATTACCAGAGGCAAGTGCGATTCTTGCTTCTTTCAAGCATGCTTGAGCTTTCGCTATCATCGCTGGATCATTAACGTTTGTTTCGTCTTTAGGCGTATTCTTCTTTGCAGTAACGCCATTCTTCTTTGCTTTGATTTTGGATGTTTCGATTTCAGCGATCAATCGTTGTGGGCGGTCCGAGGTCTCCCAAACATTGTAAGGGCCATGTAGCTGCTGAGCCCTGTATGCTGCTTTGGTTGCAGCATCAAAATCTTCTTGTTCAAATAGTTTTCTTGCTTCTGCTAATACTTTTACGGATTCTTCCTTGTCTTTCTTTGCTTGTAATTTTTCGATTTCTGCACGAAGTTTATCAGGGGAATCTTCGAATAGGCCCCATTTGGCGCCAGGAGCAGCTTTGGCACGAAGCATCAAGCGTGTTGCTTCATCCGTCTTGTTTTCCGCCAACATCTTGCGACCCCTGCGCAATAGTTGCCTTGGATCTTCAGTTTCTTTAGGTGCATCCTTGCTTGCTTGTTCGGTCATTGATTTTCCTTCAGAACGAAGGATATCACTTTGAACTCTTTCTGGGTTATCTTCCCACCAATTTAAACTTGGCTTCATCGCTTTGGCTTGGTCGTTCAGCTTCTTGGCTTTTTCTGCGTTTCCTTCTGTTAATGCTTTTCTAGCATCGCGCATAAGGTTTCTTGCAGCTTCTGTGCTTCCTGTGCTTACTTCTGTTTTTACTGGTTGCGAAGTGGCATTGGAATCTTCTGCCGTCAATGTAGGCAAAGCTTTGGGTGTAATGGTTGGTTCTGGTTTTACGGAGTTTTCTTTGGCTAAATTTTTTGTATCTAACAATGTTAAATCGGCTTTAAGTTTAGCTCCTTGGATTTCTTTTAAAAGCTTTGAAGGCGAGTCGCTAGATAGTGCAAATGTCCAAGTGTAAGCGGATTTTTCTGCAGCTTTTGCAAGAGATTCTGCGCGGTCAAACTCTTTGTTCGTGAATTTTTTACGAGCTAATCCGAGTAACGCTTTGGGATCTTGCTTTATTTTTTGAAGTTCCGCTTTTAATTTAGCTTGGGTGTCTGTTTCGGGTACCCCGCTTGTCGCTACTTCAGCTATCATTCCTTCTGCTTTTTCAAGGTCTCCCTGTGCTATCACGGCCCGAACCTGATCTGCAGTAACTATTGATGAATTTGTTTCTGAAACCTTGATTGATGGTATTGTTTTTGGTTCTGTTTCAGAAAGTTTAAGCTCTTTTGTTTCTATTTGAATTTCGTTTATGCCTACTGCATTCTTGTTCTTGATGATTTCTTGTAGGTTTTTGAATCGAAGTTTATCTGATTCACGAAGGTATTGTTCATCAAAAGCAATCTTCTTGGTCAAGTCAGTTGCAGCAGAAAATTGTTTCTTACCCACTAGATCTTCTGCAATCTCCAGAGTGGAAGTTGATTCCTTGCGGGCTTTTAGTGCCTTTTTATTTGCTTCATACAGTTTCTTAAAATCATCGGCTTCTGCTGGAAGCAAATCTTTCTGACGTGATTCAACTTCTTTAAAGGATTTGTCTGCTTCTTCGTAGTCGCCCCTGCGGTATGTTTCGATTGCTTGGTTTAATGCGATACTTGCTTTGTTTGGAATACCAGGAGTAAACCAAGTAATGGCTGGAAGGATGCTGGTGCCTACTGCAGCTTCAGCAATTGTCGGGATACCTATCAGTGCCAAGCTTAGCGATGATGCAAAGCCTAGTCGTGTAAACCATGATGGATTAGTAATGGTTTTCTCAGAGTAAGTTTTGATCATGATTTTACCTAGATTACTTGTTGTGTAAGACGAAGCTTTTGAATTAGAAATACCATGGTTCTTGATGCTGTTTGATTCATTATTGTTCATAAGTCGTTTCCTAATTCAAATTTCAGGGCAATCAGTTTGATTCTTGCTAGTTTTGGCCTTCACGATCCAATCACTGCGCAAAAATATTAACTAGTGTGCGGGACAATACCGATACCTTTTTTAAGAATCAAGGTCAGGTGATCTTTAATTAAAATTAAATTTTTTTCGAAATAGTAAGATGGGGGGGGAAGATTGTAAGGTGGGGGCAATAGCTAAAGTTTTGCTAAAATGGTTGGTTTACACCAAACCAAAATTGGGTTCCAGTACCCTGATGGATGGCTTGTGCAGCATCAAAACGAAGCAGCATTTTTTCTACAAAACTCATGAATGAAACATCGCACCTAAGGCCTATACCAACTCCTTGAGCTGTCGAGCCAAGTGCTTGACTATTCACATAAGTATTGCCTACATCGTAAAAAAGAGCCAAGTAAGTGTTTTTAAGTGAAAACAGATGATCAACAGCGTCAACAGAGGTGTTTCTAGAAACTGGAAAACGCAGTTCTGCACTTCCTACCCAGGCTGTATTTCCCTGCCTTTGGGCTAGGTCGAATGCACGAAACATTTCACTGCCACCCATGGTAAAAAATTGGCCATAGGAAGGAACAGAGGTGCCACCAAATGCCCGGACTGCTAATCGGGTGTCTGCAACCCAGTTAGCAATTTTATTTAAGGCGGGTTTTTCACCTGGAAGATAATCTAGTAAGCCTGAGAGATTGGGTAAATAATGAACGGTTGAAGCTTGTGCCCATACTTTCTGTACGGTTGCATATTCATTTAAAAGAGCTTGCCCAGCTTCGTAAACCGCATCGAATTGGTAACCACCTTCGGGATCCCAATATGGGGTAAGGTAATTAATGCGATAATGCAGTCCAGCAGTGGTCATATGTTGAAAACGCTGTGCTCCTGGGGCAGTTTGCACAGGATCTGGAAGAAAGTTGTCGTGGAAAGAACCAAATACATCGATAAACTTTGAAGGAAGAAGGTAAAGACTGGGGTGTTCCATAAATACATATCTACCAAATACTGAGGCACGGGTTGCTTCGTTGTTTCCTTCGTAGAAAGTATAAAAACGTCTTTCAGCATTAAAACCAAATTGGAATGGAGAATCGGGCCAGTGAGTAAAAAGCCCATCTATACCTGCAATAAAATCACGGTAATCGGTTCGATATGCGGTATAAAGCCCACCTGAAAATTCTTGCGATCGGTATGCACCTGCTCGTAGACCCACCATGGTTGCCCGGCTATACCAGACATCATCATAACTTTTCATGTAAAGCCATGGGCCAAAATTAAAATTCCATCGGTCGTAGGAGTTGGTAAGGGAAGTTTCATCAACAAAAGTGTATAAGGGCGTTAATCTAAATCTTGGGCTGTGATGCCAGTAATTATTGGAAGGGTTTTTATCGACAATAACAGAATCTGGATCAATTGCAATTTGGGTGGGTACGTCCGGTAAGTCTACCGTGACCCTGATAGTATCCGGAGCAATATTTTCAACGGTTGCAGGTGGGTCATCAATTCCATAATTTCCGCCTGCTGGTAAAATCGGTATTCGAATGGAATACGCTTCAGACTTCCCCATAGCAAACCCTAGATAGGTTTGTTCACTGTATTCAGCGTTTTGTTTAATAATTACTGTTACAGTGGTTTTTTGATTTTTTGGGTTTGCAGAAGAGCGAAGAGTGAGTGGCAAAATTTTGCGAGCCAAGGGTGCATCATTTATTTTTACAGACTCTAGATTCCAATCGGTCAACCCAGCGCCTTTTAGCCATTTTTCAAAGAAATCCTCCCACGATTTTCCTGTTTGTGCTTCTAGTTCTTTTTGGAAATCACTAACGTGCATAACTTTGTATTCGTATTTTTTGCGAGCACCCCGCATGACATCTAGGAATGCTTGCTCGCCTATTCGGGATTCAATCATTTCGACAATTTTTGCTCCTTTGTCGTAGCACATACTGAAAAGAGTTACCACATGCCCGAATTTATCCATAGGTTGGAGTATTGAGGTGTTATCTCCCCTGCCAACTGAACCATAAAACCCATTCATTCTGTAATCTTCGCGCTTTATATTTGGCAGCCATTTTAAAGAATCAGGGTATTCGAGCAGTTCATTGTTTTTTCCACGGGTTTGGTTTAAAAAACGATGGCTGAAGTAGGTTGCGAGGGATTCATCCATCCAAGTTTCGCGATAACCATCCGTGCCTACAAGGTTGTACCACCATTGATGACAAACTTCGTGGCTGATAAGGTATTCTGCGTAACGCTTTGCAAAGTGAGGCATGGAAAAAATGCGCTCATCTATCATCACCAGCGATCCACACTCGTTACCATTCCAGCCAAAATAGGATTCGACAATGGTAAATTCCGGGTATGGGTATGGGCCAAACCAAAGGCTGTAGGTAACCATGCATTCACAGACAATGCGCAGGAATTCCTTGGCATAAAACTCATGTTCTTCGAACGCTTGGATTTTTACTTTAAGGGGCGTTTCTCTACCCGGGAGTTTTATTTCGGTTTCAAGGGTCTTAAATCGTGTTGAACATAGAAAAGCAAAATCCCTTGTTCCTTTTGCTTCTAGTCGAACTTTCTTTCTTCCATCAGCAAGTTTTTCTTCCCCTACGATTAAACCACTGCTAGCAATTTGCTGATCATTATCCAGCGTTGCAGTGACATTATAAATTCCTGCATCATTATAAAAAGGCTGATGCCAGGGAACGAAAGGAGTTGGTTTCCATCCTTGTTCAGTATCGCTGGGGTTTTCCGAATGCCAATCAGGCTTGTGATACGCAAAAATAGGAAGCCAGTTGGTTAAGAAAGTTACATTTTTCCAGTGTCCCCAGCGCCCTTGCTTTTCTGGTAATCGCATTCTAAATTCTAAATCAAAGGTTACTTTTTCACCTTTTGCCAAAGGTTGATCTAACTCAAACTCCATGGTTGTTTTTGTAGGACCTGAAAATTCGTGTTTTAATTTTCGGGTGCTCCCATCTTTGCCAATTAGGCTCACAGTTTTTATTTCTAGGCAGGGCGTTTTTGCCCCCAGTGAATCACCAGGATTTAGCCTTAATAGCTCAAGTGTTTTTGCCATCAATGCTATATCGCTATCGGGCACAATATAGTTCGAATGCGCTACGAATACGATCTTGCTTACAGGGCTATCCGAACGGTTGGTCCAAGTTGCTTTTTGGTTCACATCAACCATATGCTTGGTCGTATCAAGATTCATT
>JAPLNF010000292.1:0-3107 GCA_026692965.1 Planctomycetota bacterium | reverse complement strand
AGGCATCTCGCATTTTCCAAGCGAAGGAAATGCAAGAATGGAGCATAAACCAATTATCAGGCAACTCAATTTTCTCAAAGCTATGGCAACTCTTACTTTAGAACCTTTTAATTTTCGAACATAGGGCCAAACTAAAACTGACCCTATAGCGTAGGAATGAATTTGTGCTATCTCAATTTAGAAAAAAATGCGAAAGATAGGGCGCTTGGATAACAAAAAAGGCTCGCTTCAATTTTGAAGCGAGCCTTTTAAATTGGTAAACATGATTACTGATTGAACATAAATTCCTTCGTGTTCAGCAATGCCCAGATAATGTTTTCGTAGGCAAGTTTCTTGTTCATCGTGTGTTTAGTAAGATGAGCAAGAGCAGATTCCTTTTGTTGCAGGGTAGGCTTTCGTGAGAAAGCCCAAAGGAAAATGTCGTCAATTTTATCAGCATCGGGGCGAGGGTCTTTGGCAATCGCATCCGCTCGACCATTTGGCCTTGCTAGCTTATTTTGAATTTCATCGGAATTTAGCAAATGCAATGCCTGAGCAAGGTTTGCTTCGCTAACCCTTTCGCATTCGCAAGCACTAATGCGTTGGGGTCTTCCAAATACATCTAAGAAGTAAGAAGTATAACCTTCATCGGGAAGCATAATAGCGCGTTTAGGTGCCAGTTGATCGGTAGGCAAGCCACCAAAACCAGCTGGGCTATCCGTTATTAAACAAACAGCATCAAAAAGAACTTCAGCACTCAACCTTTTGGGGTAGTAACGTGCATAATTTTGCTTGTCTTGTTTGTTGTAATCATTAGGAACTGCGCTTAATTGATAAGTCCTTGAGTTTACAATAGAGCGGATCAATTGCTTTAAGCTAAAGCCATTTTTTACCAAATCAGAGGCAAGCGCATCAAGCAATTCTGGGTTACTTGGTGGGTTGGTTACACGCATATCATCTAAGGGGTCAACAATGCCTCTGGAGAAGAAATGTGCCCAATAACGGTTAGCGATAGCCTTGGGGAAAAACTGATTTTTTCCATCGACCATCCAATCCACGAGTTTTACCCTTGGATCATCATCTTCGTCCATAACCATGGGTTTTTCACCCAGAGCTTTATAGTCTGCAACTTTCCCTGATCGTTTGTTGGTAACGGAGCCACTTTTGGTGGTGTATACAACAAGTTTTTGATTGGCGTTATTGTTAGAAGCCTCACCTGGAATAGCAAATTTCTTTCGGCCTATCTTGCCAAAGAATGAAGCCATTCCCCAATAATCGTCTTGGCTCCATTTTTCGTATGGGTGGTGATGGCATTGAGCACAAGCCATTCTTAGGCCAAGAAAAACCTGCGATGTATCATCAACATACTGTTCAGGGTTTGTTAGGCTTTTGTACCAAAAAGTTGGTGGTGTCTCAGATTCATCCCCTGTTGCAGTAAGAATCTCACGGGCAAATTGATCGTAAGGCATATCGGATTTAATAGCATCTCGAATCCAACCATGGAACGCAAAAGTGCCTTTCATGTTTTCAGCTTGGCCCCCACGCTTAACGCGAAGGATATCTGCCCATTTTGCAGCAAAATAATAGGAGTATTCTGGAGAATTGAGCATTTTTTCAACCAAATCTTTGCGCTTGTTGGGGCTGGTGCTATCAACAAAGGATTTGACTTGGACTGGGGTAGGTATGGTACCTGAAAGGTCTAACGATAATCTTCTAATAAATTGTTCGTCAGAACACAATTCGGATGGGGCCAAACCTAGTTGCTTCCATTTTGCACTTGTGAATTTGTCTACAAAGGTGTTGTTTTCGAAAGCAAAGTCACGAGGTTTTTCAGATAGCGGCACCGTTGCCCTGAATATATTTACAAATTCTTGGTAGCGAACCATGACAGCGGCTTCGCCAGCCATTGAATTGGTGCGAACTAGTGCATTAGTATCAACGGTTGCAATATCCTGTTCGTTTGATTCGTATTGAGCCCTGCGTGTAACATCTTCTGTAGTGCCATCAGAATAATGCGCAGTAACTATGAATTGTTGTTTAGCGTTCCTAGGCATTATTCTGTTTTCAGGATAGATGGTGATTTTTGTAACCACTGCATCGGTAGGATTGCCATAAGGAACGCCAGCGGCGATCCAACGGCGAATCAACCGGTATTCATCTGAGCCGACTTCCGTTTTCTTGCCACCGCCATGGGGCACAATTCCAACCAATTTTGTTAAAAGCAGGCTATTGTCGGGAGACGCAGGAAATACCCTTCTGCCTCGGCTTTCTTGTACTAAAGAGATAAAATCCAAATCAGGATCAAACCCAAGCAAGGACAGCTTGAAATTATTCTGACCACTGGCTTTCCCGTGGCAACCACCGGAGTTGCAGCTTAGTTTTGTGAAAATAGGCACAATTTGATTGGTGAAATTAATCGGTAAGTTTATGTCGCAATCCGATGTCTTTGCAATGACTTGCAATTTTTTAGTACCGAACGAAACATTGATCGAGGAATTCCCGTTAGAAAGGGGAACAACCCTACCTGAGGGGGTTACTCGCAATATTTTTGAGTCCGCGGCTTCGTATTGGCTTACTGAAGTGAGATCGAGCAGCATACCTGATTTGGTAGTGCCTGTAATAACCATTTGAATTGCATCATCTAAACCACGTAATTTGACTTCCGTTGGAAAAACTTCGATTTTTGTAAATTCGGTTTCTGCAGGAAGTACAAACTCTTCAACAGGTTTTGTGCTTACTTTATCTTCGGCATGCGAATAACTCGAGCATGCTAAAACCACAACAAAAAAGCTAAAAGTCTTTATATTTTTTAAAGACATGGATCGATCTCCTGATAATCCATGGAGGGGGGTCAAACACCACGCAGTAAATATATTCTGGACGATTTTAATGAAATAAGCAACAAATTTATCGATAAAAAAAGAGAGACCCGTATAAAAGGGTCTCTCTGACTGCTTCAAACTTCTTGAATTATTACTTTCCTGGAGCTGCAGGAGCTGATTTTACCCTTTTACGAGGGTCGAGTTCAATTACACCAAAGGCTTCTTCATGTTTTTGAAGAGTCATTCCTAAGGTTGTAAACAATCTTTTTGCGGTATAAAAGTTCATAATAAGGCGTTGGTCTATGC
>JAPLNF010000291.1:31858-39900 GCA_026692965.1 Planctomycetota bacterium | reverse complement strand
CGATGCGATTAGTTTTGGTGCTGCTCCCGCATTTTTAATCCTGCGTTTAGGTCAGGATTGGGACAGCTTTTTTGTTAGGAATATATTCGCTTGTATAGCCGGCCTTTTCATGGCGTGTGCAATAATTCGGCTTGCGAAGTATAACCTTGAAAATACCGATCTCGAAGCTGGTTCGTTTAAAAGATTTAAAGGCCTGCCTTCCCCTGCCGCAGGTGGTTGTATAGCCAGCTTGGCGCTGATTCGTTCTTATGGTTCGATGGAAGTACCGGGATTTGATTTTTTAACTGCCAAAAATGTGGTTAGTGTGTGGACTGTTTTTGGTGCGGTGGTTGTAGCTTTACTCATGGTTTCGCCTTTTTCCTACCCACATTTAACCAAGCATATTCTTCGCAAAAAAGTGATTTTTGGCTGGTGTTTTGCCTTGCCTGTGATTGCTCCGATGGTATACCTAGTTCCCGAATCACTCGCTATTTTAGTTTTCTGGATTTATGCTTTAAACTTCCCTGCTAGGCAGATCTTTTACATTGCTTTTCGCAGAAATATGGTTGATTCTTCGCAGGCCAGCGCAAATGATTATTATCGCCGCTAGCCGATTCTTTTTCATCACATTTTATTGGCAAAACGCATGTTCACCGGCATCGTAGAATCCATGGGAACGGTAACTGTTTTAAAATCTCAGAATGTTGGGGTTTTGCTTTCCATTGGGCATGATGATTTTTTTAAAAAAACAAAAACCGGGGCGAGTATTGCTATCAATGGTGTTTGCTTAACCTTGATTTCCCAAAAGAATAAGCAAGCTGTTTTTGAGGTGGGGCCGGAAACATTGAAAAAGTCTAACCTCGGGCTTCTTCAAGTCGGTATGAAAGTCAATTTGGAAAAACCTGTTTCTGCAAGTAGTGATTTTAGTGGTCATTTTGTTCAAGGTCATGTTGATACGACTGCTGAAATTTTGAAAATTGAAAAATCAGGGCCATGGATAGATATCTGGTTTTCATTACCTGATTCGATCAAACCTTTTCTTGTAGATAAGGGCTCTGTTTGCATTGAAGGTGTCAGTTTGACCATAGTCCAAGTGAAAAAAGATAAATTTAGTGTCGCCTTGATTCCTCATACCCTGGCGATGACTACCCTTGCACTTAAGAAGCCTGGGGATATGGTTAACATTGAAACTGATATGATTGCAAAATACGCCATGCGCGCTTACGAACTGTTTTTTAAAGGCAAAAAGTAATCGATGAACCTTTACGATATTCCACCTAGACAAACCCAGTCCTATTTGACTGAGCTTTTAAAAAGCAGAAACATTTGGCCCAAAAACAAAATGGGGCAAAACTTCCTCATTGATCTAAACCTGATGGATCTTGTCGTTAATAGTGCAAATTTACAGCCATCCGATGCAGTTTTGGAAGTAGGCAGCGGTACGGGGAGCCTTTCCAACCGACTGGTGGAATGTGCGGGATTTGTATTAAGTGTCGAACTCGATCCCGCTTTTCAAAAATTGACCGAAGAAACCGTGATTGAACGGGATCGGTTCTTTCTTCATCGTGGGGATATCCTTAAAGGCAAGAATCAGATTCAGCCGCAAGTCACTGAAAAGCTGGCTGAAATTACATCAATGCCTGGTATTTCTGGCTACAAATTGGTTGCTAATCTCCCTTATGCTGTGGCTACTCCTGTGATGAGTAATTTGTTGATAAGCAGAAATCCGCCCACTAAAATTGTTGCAATGGTTCAGTTGGAAATTGCTGAAAAAATTATTTCTAAACCACAAAGTAAAGATTTCGGAGCATTACCGATTCTTTTCCAAAGCCTTGCTAAAGTGGAAATAGTTCGAAGGATATCGCCTGCGGCTTTCTGGCCTAGGCCCAAGGTGGAATCCGCGATTATTAAAATTGATCCTAGCCCTCTGCTTAGAAGTAAACTTGTTTTTGAAGGGGTAAAGCCGGAGGATGGCCCTCTTTGTTTTAGAAACTTCCTAAGAGGCTTATATGTTCATCGTAGGAAGAATTTAAGGGGTGCCCTTTTATCTATGCCCAATAACAAACTTTCTAAAGCTGAGACTTTGTTCGCAATTTGGCGCCGGAGTGTTTGTTACAGGCGAAACCGATGAAACGGCTGATTAATTGATTCTAAGTTCGCGGATTTTTAAGGTTATCTTCTGAAGTTGTGAATTTACTTCGACTTCGTTTTTTGTTTTGCACGCTTCTTTTAGTTTTGATGCTTCACGATTTAGATCAGATGATACCGCCAAGATTGACTCTTTTTTGTTTTCTGGCATATCTGCACTTTTTGACATCAATCTCGATGTTTGTTCTAGCCCCTTTGCGGCATCCTCAAGCTCTGCCCAGTTGTTGATGAAAAAAGATTCCGTTGCTACGGAAGACTGATTCCTAGCTCGGGATAGAAGTTCTTGGTAGGGCGGGACTGGTGTGTTTTCTGCCAAAGGCTGAATTGATGCTGCTTTCTCTGATACAGATTGGCAACCTAAGGTTGAAAGGGCTAACAGGAGAAAAAGGGCAATTAGGGTGTTTTTCATGTTGGTTCTCATTTTAAACTATACCCTATTCTACCACCTTCCTGACGGTCCGTATGTTTCTATACCGGTTTTTGGGGCAACATTTTGGCTAGCATCTGGCAATGCTATCAATTCTCTGCCACGCCTTTTCTGTTCATCGATGTTATAAACGGCACTGTCAATCTTTTCGGGGTGTTCCTTGTGATACTTTGGCCCCTCTAAATTCCTGCACCCAGTAGCCACTATTAGTGCAATAAATACGAATAATCTTGTGTACATGGCAACCTTTTCCTTGGCTCGTAATATCTATTTTGCCTGCTGGATTAATCCTTAAACTTTACATAATTAAACTTTAAGTATTAATCGGTAAATTGCCTGATAAACTTTAAACTTAGCAATGGCAATGCCATTCCCATAAAGGGATAATGGTTAATATTTCGTGTTTATGTAAATTAACAATAGGCGTATTTACAGGAAAGTTAGGGTTGGAACTTTATGGCTTTGAATAAGGCACCTGATCCCGAGGATTTCTTTGCTGACACAAGGATGTCTTTTGGTGATCACATTGAAGATTTGCGTACGCATTTGCTAAATGCCTTCAAGGGCTTTTTTATTGCATTCATTTTCAGCTTTTTTATTGGCAAATATGTGGTTGATTTTATCACCTTGCCTGTGAAGTCCGAGCTTAAAAAGTTTTATGAGCGAAGAGTGGCTTTGGTGCGGGAAGAACTAGATAAAGGAACAGATCCCACTTTGGTTGCGTTGAATAAACCAACTGAATTTTCAGGGTTGATATTTTCTAGGGCCCAACTTGAAGCACTTTTTAAAGGTGATCCATCCCAAGCAATTAGCGAGATTAAGCCCCCTGCGGATTTGTCGGATGAAAAACTTAAAAATGAAACGGTTACCCTCTGGGTTTCCCATAAAGAGCCGCTAAAAGAATCAGCATTAATGGGTGAATCCCAGCGAAAAATCGGTGATTTTGATGCCATGAGTACCTTGAGCGTTCAAGAAGCTTTCATGGTTTATTTTAAGGTTTGTATTGTTTGCGGGATTGTTGTTGGGAGTCCGTGGCTGTTTTTTCAAGGTTGGTCTTTTGTGGCAGTAGGGTTGTATCCACATGAGAAAAAATTGGTGCATGTTTATTTGCCATTCAGTGTTGTTTTGTTTTTGTCCGGAGTTTTTATCTGCGAGTTTTTTGTGATACCAAAAGCTATCGAAGCTCTTTTGTGGTTCAACGAATGGCTTGGTTTAAAACCAGATTTACGATTGAACGAATGGTTGAGTTTTGCAATCTTCATGCCTGTGGTTTTTGGTCTCTCTTTTCAGACTCCTTTGGTGATGGTGTTTGCAGAAAGACTAGGTGCTATGAATGTTGAGATGTTTCAAAAGAATAGAAAATACGCTTGGTTTGGAATGGCGATTTTTGCAGCAGTTGCAACACCTTCCACTGATGCATTTAGTATGCTTTTCTTGTGGATACCAATGAGCCTTCTTTACGAATTGGGCATTTTTATGTGTAAAGTTTCTCCTTCAAGGCCTGATTATGGAATTGATGTTCCTGACCCTGACGAAATGGTTGGCGTCTAGTTTAACCAGCTCTCTAAGCGAGTTTCCTTTTGAATGAAGTTGCTGAGGGATTTGTTTATTTTATTGGTGCAGGCCCGGGCGATCCGGGCCTGTTAACTGTTCGCGGGCAGCAAATATTAGATCATGCGGATCTGATTATTTATGACAGGCTTGTGTCTCTTCAAATTTTGCAAATCCTCCCAGATGAAACTCCAAAAATTTGCGCAGAATCCCTCCCAGGTTGTCATCCTGAACGGATGGAGGTTCTGGTTGATTTGATGATCACCAATGCTTCCAAGGGGTTGAAAGTTGCACGCCTAAAAGGCGGCGATCCACTCCTTTTTGGCAGAGGTAGCGAAGAAATCGAACCTTTGATTGCCAAAAATATTGCTTTTGAAATTGTCCCGGGGGTTACAGCGGCTCTTGGGGCAAGTGCTTATTCTGGGATTCCTTTAACGCACCGGGAATTTTCCAGCGCAGTGGCATTTATTACTGGGCACGAAAAAGCAGGCAAACCAGACAGCTTCCTTCATTGGCCTGAAATCTCAAAATTCCCTGGTACTTTGGTCTTTTACATGGGCGTCAAAAGGGCCCATGTTATTCAGTCTAATCTTCTTGAACAAGGGATGAGCCCGCAGACCCCCGTCGCTATTATTTCCGAAGCTACTCTACCTCAACAAAAGCAAGCTACCACCGTGCTAGGCAATTTAACCAATCTTGTTGCCCAGGAAAATTTCGAACCACCTGCTATCATCATTATTGGCCCTGCAGCCAAGTATCTTGGTCTTTGGGGGTGGCGAAACAAGCTTCCATTGGGGAATGCCTCTGTATTGATTTCTAGGCCCAAAGGGCAGGGGGCTGATTTTTCTGCTAAGTTAAAAAATCTTGGCGCCAATGTTTTTCAGTTCGACTCTATGATCATTAAGAGTCCTGATGATTGGAGCTCGGTCGATCATGAAATAAAAAACCTTGATTCTTTCGATTGGCTCGTATTTACGAGCGCCAATGGTGTAGAAAAATTCCTACAAAGATTTTTGCAATTAGGTTTCGATATCCGGATTCTTTTGCATTTAAAAATCGCTTGTATTGGTCCATCGACCGCACTTGCATTGAAGTTATTTCATGTTTATCCAGATCTGATTCCACCTAGACATGATGCAGAAGGTTTAATCGAGGCATTAACGCCATTGGTTAAAGGTGGGAAAGTTCTTCTTGCTAGGGCTAGTGAGGGAAGGGCCCTGCTTAGCCAAGAATTGTCGAAAATATGTCAGGTTACCGACCTTCATGTCTATTCTCAAGGCCCTCCTTCACAGGAGCAAATCGACAATATTAAAAAGATGCTTTCACACACTTCGATGGATTATGTTGCGGTTACAAGTTCGAACAGCGCGAAGGTGCTATTTGAATCGCTGGGTGATTTACTTACGCCTGGTATTTTTGCGGGGAAAACCAAAGTCGTTGCAATTAGCCAACTTACTTCCGAGGAAGTTAAGAATTTGGGGTGGGGTAGCTCCCTAAGTTCCGTAAGTTTCACAACCGATGGGATGATTGACGAGATGATTAAGGATTGGTCGAAAGAAGAAGCCTAGTGATAAAGCCTTCGCAATTTAAATAGCCTAGCCCAAATCTCGGAATGCATCCCAAGATAATAGTAGGACAGCAATGCTGCAAATAATTGCAATTGCATCAACAACAACACTGGAGCGACCAAAGGGCAATCCGATAGCAATATCAAGGATAAACAATAATAAAACTAAACCGGCTGCCCCCATGGAACTCCAACATAACCATTTCTCCATGGAGAACCCCTTAGATACCACTAGTTCCTTGAGTACTTACCTGAATTAATCGTCATATAACCAAAGTAGGTTAAGCAATCAATAACCGTAGAATGATATATATTTTATAAAATGCAAGACTTATCGTTAGATGTAAACTTAAATTTGCATAGTTATATGAAATTGTTAAAAATCTACTGGTAGCTTTTAGCGTTATGAGGAATGAACTGGTATTTAAACGCTTGATAGGCTTTCGTGGGTTTTTGAGTTTTCAATGATTAAATCGGTGAGCCGATCTACAAGTTTTTTCAAATCGTCAATTTCTTCATCATTTAACTTCTGCAGTAATTCTTGAACAAAACAAACACGAGTGGTTTGGTGGTTTTCAAAGGCACTATTTCCTGCATCCGTTAATACAACATCGATTTTTCGCTTATCTAAGGGGTTAATGCTGCAAGAAATCAATGCAATATCCCGGTTTTCAAGGGAACGAATAATTCTAGACATTTGTGCCGGTAACACGCCTAATAACTTTTGTATATCCCCGACATTCATTAAATCTTTGTTTCTTAGGTGGCAAAGAGTTAAAAACTCCATTTCCTTCAGGCCTTTGTTTTTTCTCTTATTCCTTGGCTGGGCGAGGCTGATTTGATTGTTTAAATCTACAATTTGCTGGGCCAGCGAGCCCAAAGGTCTTGAATTTGATTGATAAACCATAATATTTCACTCATTCGTCAATTAGCCATGCGATTACAGTAACCATTCAAATGTAAACAATTAACCAACCTTGTGTCAAATTAGAAAAAATAAATAGCCTGAGTGTTTTGGCCGGAATGGTGGGTTTTGCGTGTTTTGTAGCGATGGTGCGGGTTTTTACGGCTGAGGCTTCCTTTGGGGCATTCGCTTTTTCCTTACGATCGAAACTGCTAAGTCGATTTTTGCGAACTTGTCTTGTTAATTTGAACCCTTTTTTGCTACTTAGAAGTAGTCATTAATGGGATTTATTTAGCATTTGACCAAGGATCGGTCTTTCTATGAAGAATTTTCTTAGAGCTCTACGGTATGCTTGGCCTTATCGAGTGAGGTTGGTTATCTCCATTGTTTGTGCAGTTTTTGCTGCCATTCTTTGGGGACTTAACTTTACCTCCATTTATCCTGTGCTAAAACTCTTGAATAACGACCAAAGTCCACAGCAGTGGGTCGATTCATGCATTGCAAATTGCAACAAAGAAATAGAGCAAATTGAAGCAGTGTCGGATGCCTTGAACGAAAAATCAAAAGAACTCGAGAAACTTCCCCTTAATAAATTTGTTGAACAGCAACGCAGGGAGCATACCCATGCGCTGGTAAAGGTTGAAAGTAAGCTGGTTTATGCCCGTAAACAAATGGATTGGTATCTGATTGCGCATAAATATATCTACGCTTATTTGCCTAGGGATAGTTTTACGACGCTCTCATATGTCCTAGGGTTTGTCTTGGTTGGGGTTTTCATCAAATGTATCTTCGAATTCTTCCAAGAGTCTCTTGTAGGCAGCGTTGTGAATCTTTCGCTTTACGACATGCGCAATAGTTTTTATCGCAATGTTATTCATTTGGATGTGGATCAATTTGGGGAGCAGGGCACCAGTGAACTGATGGCTCGCTTTACCAATGACATGGAATCCGTTGGTTCTGGTTTGAAAACATTATTTGGGAAAGTTATAGCAGAGCCACTGCGTGCTATTAGCTGTGTGATTTTTGCTGCATGCATCAGCTGGCAGTTGACCCTTTTGTTTTTGATTTTGGTACCAGTAGCGGCATTCATTCTCGGGAAAATTGGCCGTCTCATGAAGCAAGCCACCAGGCGCTTGCTTGAAAGAATGTCTAGCATCTACAAAATTCTTCAGGAAACTTTCCAAGGAATCAAGTTGGTTAAGTCTTACACAATGGAGCCTTATGAACGCCGTCGGTTTAGGGCTGCAACGTATGATTATTACTTGAAATCGATGACCGTGGTTAATATTGACGCTTGTGCAGGCCCAATTATTGAATTGCTTGGGGTTGCTGCTGTAGTTGGTGCTTTGCTAGCTGGATCATTTCTCGTCTTAAAACATGAAACCATGCTTTTTGGCATGCGTATGAGTCAGCATCCGATCGAGCCTGAGAGCTTGTTGCAGCTTTATGTTCTTCTTGCTGCGATT
>JAPLNF010000291.1:26126-31790 GCA_026692965.1 Planctomycetota bacterium | reverse complement strand
TTCACCAAAATTCAATCAGGTTGTGCTGCTTCAGATCGCATTTTCTTTTTTATGGATAAGCAGCCTAGGGTAAGTGCCAACTGCGAGGGCCCAGCCTTTATTCATACCGCACATGGCTTGTGCTTGGATTACAGCACTAGGCATGGCGATATGCCCTTTAAAACACCCGAAGTCGGGAATCCTATGATCGAGTTTAAAGGGGTATGCTTTAGTTATGATCCGGGTCGACCTATTCTTTCGAATATCAACCTTTCAATTTTTGAAGGCGAAACAATTGCAATTCTTGGGCATAATGGGTCAGGAAAAAGTACCCTCATGGGTATGATTCCAAGGTTTTATGATCCAGACCATGGCACCATTTTTCTAAATGGGGAAGATCTCCGAAACATCAACCTTCGAAGTTTGCGCAAAAAAGTTAGTGTTGTTACTCAGGAAACGGTTCTTTTTGATGACACCATTTACAATAATATCGCCTATGGAACTCGAGGGGCGACCAAGGCCAGTATTGAATCAGCCGCAAATAAGGCATTTGCGCATGATTTTATTCTTAACCTTCCAAAGGGTTACGAAACCATGGCAGGGGAATCTGGTAATAAACTTTCCGGGGGCCAAAAACAACGAATTGCTTTGGCGCGAGCCATCCTTCGTGACCCAGCTATTATCATTCTTGATGAATTTACCAGCCAATCTGATCCTGAAAGCGAAGTTTTGATTCACAAGGTCATGAAAGAGTTTCTTAAAGGTAGAACATCCTTTGTCATCACGCACAGATTGAATACTTTGGAGATAGCTTCCCGTATTATTGTTCTCGATGCAGGAGTTGTTGCTGCAGTTGGAACCCACAAAGAGTTAATTGAAAATTGTGCTGCTTACCAGCGAATGTTTGAAGTCCATGGAAAAAGGCTTTCCGCCTAATGTAATATGGATGCTCAAGATTTTCGGTTATCGTTTGGCAAAGGCTTGCAAAACCACACCGAAAGGTTTTCGATTGTGTTGAAGGTTGTTGTTGGGGTTTCCCTCTTTTTGTTCTCGATTTACTTTGCTTTCTTTCATCATTTTGCTAATCGTGATTTTTGGAGCAGCCATGAAGCCCGGGCTGCGATGAATGCCAATAGTATCTTAGATGGCTCAAGCAATTTTCTTCCCAAAATTTACGATGGTTCTGACGATCTTCAAAAGCCACCTTTTTATTATTGGTTGGTTGCAACTATTTCCCGCATGCGGTCTTCCGAAGTCGACGCGGTTTCCGTGCGATTACCCTCTGCTATTGCTGCTTCTGGAATCATTGTTTTGTTATTTCTTTTTCTTTGGAAAAACCATGATCTTTATGCGGGGGTTTTTGGAGCGGTTATCCTACTCACTTGTATTCATTTTGGATGGTTGGCAAGAATTGGCCGTATAGATATGGCAATGGCGTTTTTTACGACAAGTTCGGTGTTGGCTTTTTATCAAGCGGGTAAATCTGATGCGAAAACAAAGCTGATCTACCTTGTGTTAACTTATGTTTCGATATTAATTTCGGTGTTAATGAAAGGTTTGCCAGCTTTAGTATTAGTTCTACCTCTTTTTGCCTTCTGGATTTTCTTTGATGCTTTTTATTTTGAAACAACAAAAGGCTCTTATTCGAAGTCTGAGCTTTTATTTCGAAGTATCCGTGATTATCGGATGATTCCAGGGTTGTTGAGTGTTATGTTTATATCCTTGATTTATTTTTACTGGATCAACAAACAAAGCGATGGCAAGTTTTATGAAGTTTTTTTTGGGTATCATCATTGGGTGCGTGCATTGGGTAACGGGGCGCTGCGATCCCATCCGCCTTGGTTTTACGCTTATCAATTCTTTATTGATTTTGCCCCTTGGTCTCCGATTTTTTATGGTTCGGTTATTGCAGTTTTTTGTACCAATCGATTCAAGCTATCATCGCTTCATTGGTTTGGTTTGATTTGGTTTCTTGTCATGTTTTTTGTTTTATCCCTAGTTAGTTACAAGCGGGCGGATTACCTATTACCAGCTTACCCGGGTGCTGCAATCTTTTTAGCGGTACTCTTGTCTGGTGTGTTGAAAACCTGCTTGTCGAAGGGGTTTCTTACTACCAATATGGTTTTCAACAGCATTGCAATCTTGTTGGTTGCAAGTATGATTGGTTGGGTTTGGTTTGTGGATTTTTATCTGCCCAAGTTGGAACCTATGCGGGAAATGAAATCTGCTGCAAAAATAATCCGCAAAAGTACGGGCGATAGTTTGTTGTTTTTTAACATGGAGGCGCATGCACTGGCCTTTCATCTTGGGAAACCCGTTGAAACAGTGGTTGGCTGGGAGAATTTGTCTAAAGTAATTTGCACCAAAAATGAATCGTTTGTACTTACTTCGCCAGATTATCTTGATGAAATGATGGAAAACTTTCCTAGATTTAAATTCGATATTCTATACTTGAAAAAGGAATCAGAAACAAAAGGGCTAAGCAGGCCTTTTGTCTTTATTAAAATAGTTTCAATAGATCATTCTTAATTTCTACCTTTGAAAGTTTGCATGAAAGAATATTCCTTTAACCCAGTATCGACCTCTTCGCTTTGCTTTTTACTTTTTGCAAAGATCGAAGATATCTCCTCGTTAAAACATGGGTTAAAGAAGTGGCTTGATTATATTGCAACATTTGAAAACAAGGTGGAAGTTATAGTTGCACCCATTGGTAAAGAAATGGACGAATCAGAACTGTTGGAAATAAAGGTTGCAGCCGAGATGTATGCTTCCAAGGATGTCCTGCCTAGTTTAATAGTTTTGGCAACCAGTTCCAAATCAGAGGGGGATGCTATTCGGCTTGGGTTTGAGCATTCCTCAAATGATATATTTGTAGTTGCACCATTGTTACCACGCTTTTGCCAACCTTCGGTGCTTAAAATCATGTTGCAAAATATCGAACAAACTCACATTGCAGGTGCGGTTCGGGTGCTGGATTTTTATTCCCTCCCCTTGAGATTCTTTTCTTTTGTTAAAGGCTTTTTGTGCAGGTTCTTTTTGTGCATCCCATTTGAAAATATTTCGGGCCCTAGTTCTATTTTGGGGCGTATTCAAAGCTGGATTTTTTGGTTCATCTTTGGTGTTCGTTATAACGATCCCTTTTTTCCTGTCCGGGTTTATAGGCGAGATGCTCTTGCGACCTGTCTTCCTGTATCTAAGGGCAATTTCTTTCATTTGGAAATACTCGCAAAAGCTAATTTCCTTGGGCTCTTGTTCTTTCCTGAGCAACCTTGGCCCGAGACTCATTCTAAATCTCTGATTCCTGACCGTGGTGATCGTTATTGCTCATCAGATTTTTATTATTTATTATCTAATCCCATTTTCTCTCCTTCTAACCCTCCTTTGACCAAAGTTCCTGCAAACAATGATGGTTTAGCCGATTCCTCATGCCATCAAAGCCCTTTTATTCCGTAATAATTTCAAGCAGTGTCTTGACGGACAAGTTTCTTACCTTAGGATTGTATTGCATGCCGAAGTGGCGAAACTGGCAGACGCGCTAGCTTCAGGAGCTAGTTCTCGCAAGGGAGTGGAGGTTCAAGTCCTCTCTTCGGCATTTTAATTCTAATGAATACGGAACATCTTTTAATAAACTTCCAAGCTTAAGTTAAGCCTGGAAGTTTATTTGATATTTAGTTGAATCGATTTTAAAAGCATGTCCCGGACTTCCGAAGCTTTTGTCAATTTTTTATAGGTTGCTCTAAACTCATTTAAACTGCCTTCATCAATGCTGTTTAACACCCTTAAAATAGGGTGTAATCTTTGAACGGAAACACTAATGGCTGAGACATTGCAACTTGCAAGAAATGTGGCCCCCAAAGGATCTGAAGCCAATTCTCCACATACGGTTATTGGTTTGCCTGCAGCATGGGCGTGATCAATTGCGGAAGATAAAATATTCAGAAACCCAGGATGACAATGATCCCCTTGGGAAGAACCTGCTTCTTCATTTCGATCTAAGCCAATAACGGAAGCAAAAAGATCATTGGTACCAAGAGCAAAAAAGGATGCTTTATCCGCCCAAAAAGGCATCATGGGAATAGAAGCTGCGGTTTCAACCATTAAGCCAAGAGGGATGTCCGGGTTGTGATCCAGTTTTTCTTGAGACAACGATTCTCGAGCGTCTTGCATAGTTTGCATGACAAAATCGAGTGTCTCTGTAGATGCGACAAGTGGGATTAGGATTTTGGGTTTTCCCTCAACCCCGGCACGCATAATTGCTCTGACCTGTTCATAAAAAAGTTTTTGTAGTGGTGGTGAATCCAGCACTTTGCGCCAGTCATAGGCACGAGAAGCTGCGCCGCCAATGTCGGAAAATGATGCTAGTTTATCGGGCCTCAGGTCAAAAGTGCGGATGGTTGTAGGCCTGCCTTGCATGTTTTTTAGAAGCTTGGAATAAATGGCAAATTGTTCTTCCTCGGTTGGAATGGTTCGCCTTGCAAGGAGCATGAACTCGCTACGGAAAAGCCCAACACCTTCTGCGCCTAAATGCAAAGCGGTGGGTACTTCCCAAAGGAGATTGATATTTACAAATACGGTTGGAACTTTTTCTAATTTGGATTGAACGGGATAAAGCGATTCGGGCAGTACAAGAGGCTGGATAAGTGCGTGGATCCGAGCTTCGCTCGGGTCAAGACAAATCGATTGGGTGGGCCCATCAATAAGCACAATTTTCCCTGGTATTAATAAATCTTGGAACCCTTCGCTTACTTGCATCATCGGGATTCCAAGAGCCCGGGCAAGGATTGCTGCATGGCACTCGGGCCCACCTTTTTCGACAATCACGCCTGCTAATTTTTCCGGGCTGACTGCAAATAACTCCATTACCGAAGCTTCTTTACAAATCAAAACAATTCGCTGCTGGGCAGCGCCACCATTAGTTTTTTGTGGACGTAGATTCCATAACACACGCAAGAATACATCTTTGATGTCGTAAATGCGTTCTTGAAAGAATGGTGCTTTGATTTTCTGAAATGCAGCGAGGTATTTGTCTAGCGTTGATATGAGCGCAGTTTCAGAACTCATTCCCTCGATCACGCAAGTCATCAAATCTTTTTCAATGGTTCGATCTTGTAAGATCATAAGTTGGGCATCTAAAATTGCACCGTGATCTTGGCCCACAAGATGTGCGATCCGTACGCCCATTGCAGCTAATTCTTCTTTTGCTAGGCTCATTGCCTTTTGCATTCGCTCTTTTTCAATTTCCAGTCCTGCGGGCTTGAATGCAGTAGTCGAACGCCATTCATCTAGGCTGTCGATGGAATAGGTTCGACCAACTCCAACGCCTGGACTTAATAGCCTTGCATGCAATTCGTGCGCTGAAGTTGAGGTTGCAACTGGTGCAAAGGGTTCATGGGTAGCTGCAGTTAATTGAGAAAGAAGCCTTGCATCCGAAGCAACCGTAGTAAGTTGGGCCGCAACGGTAACCAAGGTTCTTATTTCATTTATGGAAAAGCTTCTGGATTCTTCAGTTTGGATAACCAAAACACCAACCAAGCCACCAGCTTTTACCAAGGGGACGCCTAGAAATGAAAGGTATGGGTCTTCCCCCGCTTCTGGAATGTATTTGAATCTTGGGTGGGAAAATGCGTTTGCTACCATCACCGGGCGCAAGGTTTCTGCTACCAATCCGACCAAGCCTTCTGTAGT
>JAPLNF010000291.1:12551-26121 GCA_026692965.1 Planctomycetota bacterium | reverse complement strand
CTGTAGTTTTTAGTTTAACTTTGCCTATGGATTCTTTTCGAAGTCCAACGGTGGCTCCCAAAACTAATTCGGTCCCGGAACTTTCAAGAAAATAAACCGAACAGACATCGGCCTTGAAGCGGGAGGAAATTAATTCCACGATGTTTTCCATCGTCTCTGCTGGGTCGCGAGTATGTGCTACAAGCTTGCTAGATTCTTCCAAGGTTAATAGAAGAGGGTCTTCTTGGTCGGTAATCTTGCGGTTCATTCCGTCCTCTGATGACAAATCAGTTGTAATTAGTTGCATTCAAATAATCCCTTTCGCCCTGGATAAGATTCCAGAGAAACCGGGAGAGATGTGATTTTTATAAGGTAATAATAAACCTCATTTAGTTATCTTCGTACATTTGATGGCATTTTGCAACAGTTAGGATTGCAAGGTGGCAAATTTGTTTCACAATAACTGTCTCCATCTTGGCTACCTGGCCTTGCAGGAAGAGACCACTTTTTTTCCAAACTTGTACTTTTGCAACCCGGGCAAACTGCTTTTTCTCCAGCGAATACCAACTGTTCAAATTCTTTAGCACATCTTTTGCAGCTAAATTCGTACATAGCCATGGTATTTCCCCTAGTTCTTTTTCCGTTTGATTGTTTCGCTTGCCTTGTATAGAAATGTTTTTTCTTCTTCACTAAGGCTATCTTTACCACTTAACGAGATCTTTTCCAATATTTGGTCCACCCGAATCAACATATCTTCGGGTATACCATTTTCTTTCGTTTCATACTTCGGCGCATATGCATGAACTTCTTCCTTATACAGTTTTAACTTTGGTTTAGGCTTGAATAACTGCATCGAGGGCATTTTTCTCGGAAGTAGTTTCCAGCGAAAAGCATGGTACAAGTACGCGAACAAGGCACCCGATAAATGCACTTCTACCGCCACAGAACCTTGTTTTCCAGAAACAAGATTTAATGCATCAAATCCTACAAACAAAACAGCCATCAGCCATATGGGCATCGGGATGATAAAAAACAGTAAAACGGTGCGGTTGGGGAACCAACAGGCAAAAAGAATAAGAATCGCACTTACACCACCCGAAGCCCCTAAACACACTGCTTGGGAGTTATGCAGACCTAATTCAGATCCGAGAACAAAAGTTATTCCCCCGATAATTATGCTCACCACATAAAAAAGGAGAAATTCTTTCGCCCCTAGCACCTCTTCCACTTCCTTACCAAACATCCATAAAACCATCATGTTCATTAAAAGATGGAGAGGGCTGTCCATGCTGTGAAGAAACGCATAGGAAAAGATGCGCCAAATTTCCCCATGTATTACTTTAGCTGGATTTAGTATAAGCCATTCAGTGACTAATCCACCTTCGGGAGGAGTTCGAGTGCTGATCTGCAAAATGAAAAGAACTATGTTAATTCCTATTAGCCATTTACAAATACTGATATTTCCCCATCCTTTTTCAAAGGAGGAGTTGAAGTTTGTTTTGTAATAGTCTCTGTCGTAAACTCCCATAAGCGGAGATGTCCCAAGGGTCTTAGTATTCATAAAATCTCTAGACCATGTTATTTTAGGATGTTTGAAGGTAATTAAGAAACATTGATTTGGGTTAATTTGAACTTTTTTAATAATAGCTATGAAACGATAACACAACTTCCCCATGAAATTAGCTGAACTAAAAAATGGTGTCTGCGCAGTAATTGCTGAGAAAACATGCATTCAGATGGTGCAATCTTGCAATCAGGCGTTTGAATTTGGTGCAGATCTGGTTGAGTTAAGGCTGGATTTTCTTCAGGAAGAGTTTTCCATTGCGGAGATATTAAAAAATATAACTGGCCCAACTCTAGTAACCATTCGAAGAAAAATTGATGGTGGGCTTTGGGAAAAAGACGAGCAAAGTCGCATTAATATATTAATTCAGGCCCAGAAATCTGGGGCTCATGCGATCGATGTAGAAGCTGATTGTTTTCACAACTTTTCCACATCTAACGATTGCCTGCGTATCCTTAGTTATCATAATTTTGCCCAAACCCCAGCTAATATCAGTGTGTTGCATAAAGCTTTTGAATCACAGGGTCCAGAATTGGTGAAAATTGCCTGCTTTGCCAACAATAATTCCGATTCAGTCAGAATTCTCAATTTGTATCAGCATGCAAGCCTTCCTTTGATTGCTTTTTGTATGGGAACCATTGGTTTTCCCTCCAGATTGCTGGCTTTGACCCAGAAGCGTAGCCCTTGGATGTATACCAATTATTCTGATAATTTGGTCAATGCTCCGGGTATTCCAATTTTTAAAGATGTGGTTTCGGTTTATGGCATAAAAAGTTTAGGCAACGAAACCAAGGTTTTTGGCGTAATGGGTGATCCTATTGGCCATAGTTTAAGCCCTGCTATTCATAATGCCAGTTTTAAGGCATTGGGTTTTCCTGGGGTTTATTTACCTTTTCATATTTCAGCATCCGATTTTTCTAAAGCTATCGAAGCTTATCAATCGATTCCGGTAATAGGTTATAGCGTTACGATTCCGCATAAGGAGAGTGCTTTTCGTTTTGCGACAACAAGTTCTGATCTAGTGAAGCAAATAGGTGCGGCCAATTCTTTGGTTAAAACTAGCGATGGATTTCATGCTGAGAACACGGATGCAACAGGTATTATTGCAGCCATCAAGAACAAGTTGGGTGAAACACTAGATAATAGAGAAGTCTTGATTCTTGGCGCGGGTGGTGTATCGCGTGCTGCAGTATTCGCACTAAAAAAAGCGGGTTGCAGGGTAAAAGTTTGTAATCGGTCTTCTGAAAGAGCTGAAAAATTAGCGGGTGAGTCAGGTGTTGCAGTTATGCCATGGAGCCAAAGACACGATTTTAAATCCGGCTTGCTTGTGAATTGCACTTCCGTGGGGATGCACCCCAATGAGAATGATTCACCTTGGGATGCAAATTGCTTTACCAAAGATCATGTTGCATTTGATACAGTGTACAATCCAATTGAGACCCGATTTTTAAGAGATGCGGCGCAAGCAGGGGCCATCGTAATCGATGGAGTGGAAATGTTTGTTTGTCAGGCTGCAGAACAATTCAATCTTTTTACATCATTTAATGCACCTTTAGATGTGATGAGGAAAACTGTCTTGGAAAAGTTGCGAAGGAATAAGAATTAAACAGGAAGTTGCTTTCTAATGCTTAAGAAAAATATTTATTTGATTGGCGCCCGGGGTTGTGGGAAATCCACAGTCGGAAAACTTCTTGCTCAAGAGTTAGGTTGGACTTTCGTTGATGCGGATCAGGCCCTTGAAGCGAGTGTGGGAAGAAATATTGCTGATATTTTTGCAATTGATGGGGAGCCAGCATTCAGGGTTATGGAAAATGCAGCATTGCAAAAAATAGCTTCTAATTCCAAGCAAGTTGTTGCAACTGGCGGGGGTGTTATTCTTGGTAAAAAGAACCGTAAAATTATGGGGATGAACGGAGTTGTTGTGTTTTTGCAAGCAGATGAAAATATTCTTGCGAATCGTATTTGGGAAGATAGGCTTGCAGGTAAGAACAGGCCTCCTTTAACCCAGCAAACCGAAGAAGATCCTCAAGTTAATATTCTTTCTGAGGTTAAAGCTGTTTTGGAAATTCGTACCACGATTTACAAGCAAAGTTCAGAAATTTGTTGCAATGTGGATAGTCAGACACCGGCGGAGTTAGCGAAAAAAATCGCAGTAGATATCAAAGCATTAAACACTTTGGAGTTTTAATGTCTCTTCCCGTATTAATCTGGGTTTTCTTTGTTTTTATCACGGGTGCTTGTGTTGGCAGCTTTATCAATGTGTGTGTTTTTAGGCTTAATACTGAGCGAAGTGTTTTTTGGCCCGGCTCTCATTGTGCTAGTTGTTTTAAGCCTATTGTCTGGTTTGATAATATCCCCATTATTAGTTATCTTGCTTTGGGTGGTATTTGCAGAAAATGTAAATCCACTTTCTCCGCGAGATATATGTTGATCGAGCTTTTTTCGGGTTTGATGTTCGTCTCGGTTTTTCTTTTGGATGTGGTTTATAATGTTCCCAATTATAACCTCGTGGGGATGCAATCCCATCAAATCAACCAGGGACTGATCCCTTTAAATGTTTGGTTTACTTTTATTTCACATGTCACTTTGCTTTCGTTTCTCTTAACTGCTTCTTTGACCGACCTCGCAAAAATGGAAATTCCCCTTGGTATAACTGTAACTGGGACTTTGTTTGGTTTGATTTTTTCAACTTTCCAAGCTTGGCCTTTCCCTGATGATATTCATTCTGCAAATACTCTTTTGTTGTCATCTAAGGATTGGCCTGTTAAGCCCTTGATGCCTCAGGGGACTATGGCTTGGCCTTTATGGTTTCCTGTTTTTGACTGGCTGGATTCGCATGTTTATTTTCATGGCTTCTTAGCTTCTTTAGCTGGAATTTTTACAGGTACTTTTTTACTTCGGGCGATACGGTTTACTTATGGCCTAGGTCGGGGTATTGAGGGGATGGGGTTGGGGGATGCAGATCTTATGATGATGGTTGGGGCTTTTTGGGGTTGGCAGCTTGTTATTGTCGCTTTTTTTCTTGCTGTGATCCCGGCTTTTTTCTTTGGTATTCTTCAATTGTTTAGTAAAGGTGAACAAGCTTTCCCTTTTGGTCCGTCCCTTGCTATTTCTTCAGTAGCTACTTTCTACTGCTGGAAATTCCTATCTCCCCATTTACAGCCAATTTTCTTCGAATTTCAGCTCTTACTCATTTTGTTTGCTTTTAGTGCCATTTCCTTGCTATTTATAAGCTTTGTCTTCCGATTATTGAACAATTTGCGCTCGAATCATGTTGGTGGCTAACACTCTTGTTTGAAAAGAAATATATTAGAATTATGGTTTTGGTTTTATAAGTCTGGGATTAGTCATGCTTCAAACTCTAATAAAAATATTCTTTTCTCTTTTTCCTTGGATCGCACTGTTATTAATATTAACGGCAGTCTATCGACCTGATCTTTTTTTTAAAATTGATTCCTCTAAATCTGGTTTCATTGCAAAACCTGTTGCATCGGTTCCTATTTCAGTTGGCAAAATTGTTTCCAGAACTCTTGCTAAAAATCTAAAAACTACTGGATCTTTTAAAGGGCTGGAAACTATCGCGGTTATTCCTAAAGTTGAAGGCCGGGTTTGTAAAGTTTTTCATGATATTGGCGATGAAGTTTACCCTGGCGAACCTTTGCTTTTAATTGATGAAACAGATTTGAAACTTGTTGTCAATGAGGCGAAAAAATCATTGGAATTGGAAATGGCAAAGCTTGGGCTTTCTGTCTTGCCTGATGAAAAATTTGTGGTCACTAATCTACCCATGGTTGCCAAGGCTGCGATCTTGGAAAAAAACTCGGTTAATAAACTTGATAGATTGCGAAGAATTGGAACAGCCTCTTCGGTTGAAGATCGGGAACAAGCTGAAACAGAATCCAAAGTTTCTAAAGTTAATCTTGATAATGCAATTCTTGAGGTTAACACTGCCTTGGCGACCGTCAGATATAAGCAGGCACTTCTTTCCACTGCAGAGCAAAAATTGAAGGACACTAAAATAACGGTTCCTATAGTGCAAAACCCAGGTGGTTTGGATTACGCTAATTTTATTGCATCACTAAGTGGAAAAACTCCTTTTATTGTTTACAGCAAAGGCATTAGCGAAGGGGAAATGGTTCATTTGAATCCAATGGAACCTTTGTATCGGCTTACTTTGGATCGGATTTTAAAGCTTCAGGTATCTTTGCCTGAAAAAGAATTGTCGCAATTGAAGCTTGGGCAGAATGCCAGCATAAGTGTCGAGGCTTACCCTGGTAGAATTTTTCTCGGATCGGTTGTCCGTATTTATCCCACGGTTGACCCGTTAAGTAGAACCTTTCAACTTGAAATAGCTGTGGTCAATTCTAGTCGAGAGCTTAAGCCTGGATTCTTTGCAAAGGTTTCTATTGAGGTTGATAAGACCATTGATGTGCTTACTGTTCCTGAGGAATCTGTAGTTAGTTTTGCTGGGGTAACTAAGGTGTTTCGGGTTGAAGGTGATAAAGTTAAGCAGGTTGAGGTAAAACTTGGTCAACGCATATCTGTTTCCATGGGTAATAAGATTGAAAACTGGGTTGAGGTTTCGGGTTTTCTTAAAGTTGGAGATTCTATCGTTATTTCTGGCCAAAACAGCCTTGCGGAAAACTCAACGATCAAAATCCGGTCTTTAGAACCTTCGACAATTGAAGGGAATAAGGATTCCTGATGGCACTTTGGGATGTATGTATCAGGCGTCCTGTTTTTACTGCCATGCTAATGGCGGCACCGATTGTCCTTGGGATTTTTTCCTACTTTCGCCTAGGCGTTGATCTATTTCCTGATGTTGATATTCCTGTGGTAATTATTTCCACCACACTTCGAGGCGCAAGCGTTGAAGAAATGGAAACCAACATCACCAAGCTTATTGAAGAAACAGTTAACACCGTATCGGGAATTGATGAGTTGCGTTCCACGACCAAAGAAGGAATATCAACGGTTGTTGTTCAATTTCGGGTAGAAAAAAATGGCCAGATTGCTGCAGAAGAAATCGAGGCAAAAGTTCGGGCCATTTTAAATCAATTGCCTTTGAACACAGATACCCCAATCATTGATCGGTTCGATATAAGTGCTGCTCCTGTACTTTCTTTAGCGATATCGGGGAATCGTGATTTGCGAGAAATCACGCATATTGCTAAGAAAACGATTAAAGAAAATCTTGAAACACTTACCGGGGTTGGCTCTGTCACGATTGTGGGTGGCAGGCAGCGGGCAATTCAAATTACGGTTGATCCTAATAGGCTTTTGAAATATCAAGGTATCTCGATTGCTGAGGTTCGAAATACTTTGCTTAAGGAAAATCAAGAACTTCCTGGCGGCAAGGTGGATCAGGGGAAGCTTGAGCTTTCGTTGCGCACCATTGGCCGTGTGCTTTCTGTTCAAGATATTCGCAGGTTGATTATTACCACCCGCAATGGTCAAGCAGTAAGAATTGAAGATGTTGCTCAAGTAGAAGATTCTTTCGAAGAACCCCATAATTTAAGCAGGCTTTGGAGCCTTGGCGAGAACAAAATTGATGATCCTTCTTTGGGAGGCAACGCAGTTACTTTGTTTGTGCAAAAGCAAACGGGCGCCAATACCGTTCAAATTGTTGATAGAGTTCGCGCAAGACTTGATGAACTTATGGCGGCTCTTCCTTCTGATATTCGTATCGAAACTATTAGAGATCAGTCCCGATTTATTCGGGGCGCTATCGAAGAAATTAAGCGCCATGGGGCTATGGCTGTTTTATTGGTTAGTTTAACAATTCTTGTTTTTATCCGTGATTGGCGCACTACTGTAATTGCGTCTTTATCTATTCCCGCATCTATTGCAGGCACTTTTGCACTAATGGATTTGCTTGGGTTAACTCTCAATAACATGACGATTCTGGGGTTAATTCTTGCGGTGGGCATCGTTATTGATGATGCAGTTGTAGTTCATGAAAACATTTTCAGGTATATGGAAGAAAAGAAAAAGTCTGCTTTTGAAGCTGCTGGTCAGGCAACTTCCGAAATTGCAATGGCTGTTACTGCAACTACTTTATCTCTCTTGGTTATTTTTCTTCCCATTGTATTCATGGGGGGGCAGGTGGGGCGCTTCTTCAATAGTTTTGGCCTCGTTATTGCTTTTGCTATCCTTATGAGCTTGTTTGTCAGTTTGACTATGACTCCCATGCTTTGTTCTAGATTTCTTCGGCTTGAAGATATTATTCATGGCACCAAATCTGGAATTGTATGGCGCTTGATTGAATCTTCTTACATGGTCATTCTTCGTTTTTCGATGGCGCATCGAATCTTCATAGTTTTTATTTCCATCGGGTTAATATGCATTACGCCTTGGCTTTTTACGGTTGTAGGTCTTGAATTTGTACCCCGTGATGATCAGGGAGAATTTCAAGTTGCCATACTTTTACCAGAGGGGTATTCCCTTGAAAGGTCAGATCTGGAAGTGGGCCAACTTGAGCAGAGATTTCGATCTTTGCCTGGGGTCACTCATACTTTTACCGTGATAGGCGATACTACCAGCAGATTGGGTAAAGGGCAGGGCGATATCTCTACCGCGAATATTTATGTGAGGATTGAAGATCTTTCCAAAAGGCGATTCTCGCAATTTGATGTCATGAAGCTTGCGCGAGATATCGTTGCTGACTACCCCGATTTGCGTGCTGCAGTTCAAGATGTTTCTGCTTTTCAAGAGACTGGGTTTAAGCAGGTGATGATTGATCTAAATGTTCGAGGCCCTGATATTGAAAAACTAAAATCTATCTCCAACGAGATGATTGCTTGGATGAAAACCCAACGTTTCTTTGTAGATGTCGATTCCAGTCTTTCTTTTCGAAAACCTGAGTTGGTTATCGTTCCTGACCGTGATCGCCTTTCGGAGTTAGGTGTTTCCCTTGATTCTCTTAATTCAACTGTCACTGTGTTGGTGGGTGGTGAACCCATTGGAAAATTTAAGGAAGAAGATGAACAGTATGATATCTGGCTTCGTGCGGATAAGCAGTACCGCAACGATAAAGAAACTATTTCCCGCCTTACCGTACCTTCTGTCAAACCTGGGATTGGTGTGGTAGAAATAGGGAATGTTGCAACCATTAAGAACGCTTTTGGACCTGCAAGCATTGAACGCTTTTACAGGCAGAGGCAGGTTGTTATTTCTGCAAACCTCGAAGGAATTGCTACTGGGCAGGCGGTTGATCTTATCAAGGCTAAATTGAAAACCCTTGATCTTCCACCCACTTATCAATTCGAATTCTTGGGGCAGGCTAAGATGCTTGCAGAACAAGTTTCTAGTTTCATTATTGCTTTCAATCTTAGTTTTCTTTTCATGTACATGATTCTTGCTGCTCAATTTGAAAGTTTTGTGCACCCGATCAGCATTATGATTGCTCTACCACTTACAGTTCCTTTTGCAATTGTGGCACTCATATTGATGCAAACTAATCTTGATATTTATGCGATGTTTGGTTTGTTCATGCTTTTTGGGATTGTTAAAAAGAATGGTATTTTGCAAGTTGATTATACCAATCAGCTTCGGAAAACTGGTATGAATCGTCTGGATGCAATTCTTGAAGCAAATCGTACCCGCCTACGGCCCATACTTATGACTACCCTTATGTTGATTGCTGCAATGGTACCGATGGCATTTGGCGTTGGCCATGGCGCGGCTTCAAGAGCCGGCCTTGCAAAGGTGATTATGGGTGGTCAGGCGTTATCGCTTCTTCTAACCTTGTTGATAACCCCTGTTACCTATTCGTATTTGGATGATCTTGGGGCGTGGGTTCGGAGAAAAACTGGTTTTAATAAGGGTAATCATGATGAAAGTGTGCAGTTAGAAAATGGAAAATAACAAAATAGTTATTGTCGATTATGGCATGGGGAATCTTCGAAGCGTGCAGAAAGCTTTTGAAAAAGTTGGTTTTGCCGCTGTTATTTCTGAAGATCCTGCTCTCATAAAAAATGCAGATAAACTTGTTCTCCCAGGTGTGGGCGCAATTCGCGATGCTGTTGGTAGGATCAGAGATATAGGGCTAGAGAAACCCATTCTTGATCACCTGCATTCAGATAAACCTTTTTTTGGTATTTGTCTTGGGCTCCAAATGCTTTTTGAGAATTGTTATGAAGATGGGAAACATCGTGGCTTAGGTTTCTATAAAGGCGATGTGGTAAAGTTTTCACCTGTGGAAGGGCTTAAGATCCCACATATGGGCTGGAATTACCTTGATCTTAAAAAAGATTTAAAGGTATTTAAAAGTTATCCCAAAGGCGCAGGTGTTTATTTTGTCCACTCCTATTTCGCAGCCCCTGAGAATGCCGATGTTATTGCTGCTTATGCAAATTATCCCCTACCTTTTGCCGCTGCAGTCGGTGATGATCGCCGGATTGCAACTCAGTTTCATCCTGAAAAAAGCCAGGGTGTTGGATTGCAAATGCTGAAGCATTTTGCAGAACTCTCTTAGAATACATCTTTTTTTAATGAGGCTTTTATGCTGGTGATACCTGCAATTGATCTTCGTGATGGTAAATGTGTACGCTTGAAACAAGGCGATTACTCTCAGGAAACTATTTACTCTGATTTTCCTTGGAAGATGGCTTTGGATTGGGCAAATCAGGGTGCTCAATACCTTCATCTGGTAGATTTGGATGGTGCCAAAACTGGACGAATCGAGAATTCCACGGCTATCAAAGGTATCCTTGATAAAGTGAAAGTCCCTTGTGAATTAGGTGGTGGTATTCGTGATGAAAAAACGGTATCTGAAGCTTTAAGTTGGGGGATAGATCGCGTCATCATCGGTACAAAAGCTATTCATGATCCTCAATGGCTTTACAATATGGCTATAGCTTTTCCTGGTAAAATTGCTCTTGGTATTGATGCCAAGGATGGGAAAATAGCTGTGGCTGGCTGGCTTGAGGTTTCTCAAATTACCGTTGAACAATTTTTGGATAAAGTAAATGATTGGCCACTCGCCGCCATTATTTACACTGATATTTCAAAAGATGGCATGCTTTCCGGCCCGAATGTTGAAACCACCTCGCGCCTCGCATCGAAAGCTAACTCCCTTGTAATTGCATCCGGGGGCGTCTCAACTACATCTGATATTAAAAATCTGAAAGTCGCCGGTGTTAAGGCCTGTATCGTTGGTAAGGCCCTTTATGATAGTAAAATGACTTTATCCGATGCACTTGATGCTGCGAGAAGTTAGGTTTTAGATTCCTTTGATTTCTTTTTCAATTTGTTCTCTAAGGTTTCGGTAATTAGTTTTTCCTGTTCCTAAGACGGGGATTTCATTTATTTTTACTACTTTGTCAATTCGCATGATTCCTCGGAATCCCGCTTCTTGTAGCAGGCGGTTCGCTTCTGAAACTTCCATGTCATTACGATTGAACAAATAAACATATTTACGATTATCTTTTTCAATGCCTTCAATTGCAACCATGGGGCCGTTTTCGTCGGGTGGAAATAGTCCTGAAAACACTTCTTCCAGAGCTGGTAATGAAATCATCTCACCACCGACTTTAATGAAGCGTTTTAATCTTCCCTTGAAAAATAAATAACCATCATCATCCTGCATCACGAGGTCGCCTGTGATGTACCAGTTTTGATTGTTGATAAACTTAAAGGGTGGGGTTCCTTCTTCACCAAGATACCCGCTAAAAATAGTAGGACCTGAAACATGAAGCATTCCTGTTTCATTTTTTTTCAAAACCTTGTCGGTTTCTAATTCAAGAATTAATACCTCGACCCCTGGTAGCGGTTTACCAACGGAATCTCTTTTTTGGAAATTGGGAGGGTTAACTGCGACTACTGGCGAGCATTCAGTGATGCCATATCCTTCAAGCAATTTGGCATTCGGTGCAACTTTTTGTGCCAGTTCAAAAACAGCAGCAGGGCATTTTTCCGCCCCTGATATGATCAGCCTTAACTTGTCTAATGTTTGGTTTGAGGTTTTATCGAGAATGTGTGTTAAGAAGGTAGGTGTTCCAATAAGGAGAGTTGCGCCGTAGGCTTTTAGCTTGGAAGCTAAGGTGGAAGCATCGGTTGGGTCTGGGTGGAATACAATTCTCATTCCTAGCAATATCGGTAGTATGCCTGTTACAGAAAGGCCGAAACTGTGGAAGGGGGGTAGAAAAGATAGAACCGTATCTTGAGAAGTAAATTCAAGAAAAGGTGTACCACTTTTGTGATTTGAAATCAGGTTGTTATGAGTTAGAGGGACAGCCTTCGGGCGTTTTTCTGAACCGCTCGTGAATAGAATTGCAGCAATTGAATCTGTTTTAATTGTGCGTTTGCATTTTTTAAGAACGCTATTCGGGAAATAAGATTGAATCATGCAACTTAAAAGCGTTGGGTAACCAGTTTTACCTTTGGCTTGTTCTAAATAAACAAATTGAGCATCCTCAATCGAAATTCCAACCCGGTCAATAAAGCGTTGTGAGGTTAATATTGTTTTTATCCCAAGGAAGCTTATTGCATGTTGCAGATTGGCAGGCCCAGTTGTCCAATTTAGTAAAACAGGCGTTTTATTTGCAATTAAGCATGCAAAATATGCTATGAATCCTCCCGCACTTGCGGGTAGTAAAATTCCTACATGCTTCGCAGGATCCTTTTCAATGATTTTTGAAATCACCGTCGATGCTAAAAATAATTTTCGGTAAGTTAGCATGCCTGATGTATCATCAATGAGAGCTATTTGGTTAGATGATTTCATTACACGCAATATAAATGAATCAAGTACCGTTGTGCCTAAGATCTCACTTTCCGGTTTTATTCTGAAGCTTTCATTCCATTCGTTGGGGACTTTGATCGGCGTGGATATTTTTGATTTTCCTGAACATAAAAGGAATAGGTCATCTACCGTGTTAGGAACGGTGGTACCATTAAACTTGAAATGTTGCTCTAGATGAATCAGCAGTTCTAATCTTTGAATACTATCAAGGCCAAGAGAATCTAATTCAGAATTTGGATCGGTTGTTTCGTCTGCAATAACTTCGGGAAATTTTTCCTTGATGATTTGGATTACTTCTCTTTTTAATAGATCGGGGTAAATATTAGGTGCTGTTTTGTTTTCATTGAGTTCAAGTGAAGGAAAGGTTTTTGTTTGGCTGAATAATAAGAAGTGGTAGGGTCGATAAACAGGTGTCGTGTTGGCATCAAAATTGTACCAATTTTCAAGATGAAGGTTTACTTTAGACTTCTCGAAGGGTGCCAATCTCGTAGCATCCAGTGGTTCAATGGTAATTGTGATTTTTCTTTTAGGCATGAAAAATAAAAGGTTCAAAATAAGCAGTAGTGCGCAGTAAAGTAATTCCAAAGTAAGGTTTGGTCGATTGCCTGAAAACGCATGGCTAAATCTGCTGCCCCATAAACCCGTTGTTCGAATTAATAAAACATTCGCATTGGGGGAAATTTTCAAGATATCGCTGACGCCTGAATTTCCACCCAGTGATTCCAATCCTTTTCTTTGTAGTTTACCTGATGGCCAGATGATAAAGTTTTCGCCTTTCTGCAGTCCCAATACGAGATTTTGAATTGCTTCCTGAGCTTTTTGCTTTGCCGATAGGCTGATTTTCTCCATGTCTGGTACTTCCAATGCATTGAACAAAAGCATGAAAGGTTTGATCAAGCGGTTTCGATAATAGGTTTCATATACCAAGGGCCTGGGCGCTAGATTTTTTGATAGTAGGGAAAACAAAATGATTGGTTCGGTATACGCTGGGTGATTAGGTAGGATCAATGTGCCTTTTTTTTGTTCGTTTAAATGCGCAATCCCATTAATGGTAATGCTGTAGCGCATTCTTAAAAGGAAACGCATGAAAAAAGAAAGAATTGTTGCGACCATGTTTTCTTATGTACCAATTAGTTTTCGTTGGGGAATTGCTTACCCATAAAAGGTGGATGATTTTCTTCGTTGTCACTATCGGTGGAGTTTTTGTTGTTTAATCCGAAAGTTTTGAGTGCTGCAACCGATTCGCGCAATTGTTTTTGGTATTGCCAAGAAAATATCGCATC
>JAPLNF010000291.1:0-12450 GCA_026692965.1 Planctomycetota bacterium | reverse complement strand
TCGATGCTGCTGGTTGATACTAAAAGTAAAAGCACGATTAAAAAGCTTATCCAGAATAAAGCATAGCGGGTTGCAAAGTTGAGCTGTTCTGCGGTGTAGACAAGTTTCGTTTTAGATTCTTCCGAGTTATCCCGGAGGTCGGCTAAATGCTGTGCGGGTTCTTCAAGGTAGATCATTGCAAAGACCAGCATGAGGGCTAAAAGAAGCATGAAGAATCCGCCTATCAGTCTGCATAAGCGGATTCGATAAGGTATGAAGTTTTGTGTGGGGTCTGGGGTTGTTAAAAATAAAACAGAATTGAAATGTGATTTGAAACTGGCAAATCCGAGCCATATAAGAACGGTGCAAATGGCAGCGCCTGCAAGAATCTGACTGTTTTCCATGATGCACCTTGTGTAGATGGCTGGAATAAAAAGGAATAAATTTAACGCTGCCGCTGTATCCAGCTACCTAAAACTTTTGCAACCCCTGCCATGGTTTCTCCCGAACATTGTTCTGGAGTATCTGAAAGCTTGTGCCAGTGCTTGTAATCAAAATCTATTATGTCGATTGCTGGAATACCACCATTGTTTAAAGCTGTGTGATCATCATCAACTGCGACTCGACTGAATTCGTTGAGCTTGAAGGATTCTATTTTTAGTTCGTTGGCTGTGGACCAAACCTCGCGAACAACTGGGCCTGCTTTCCACCAAGAGTTTTGTTCGATGGGGAACTTAGCATCTTTTCCTGCAACCATATCAAGTAGAACAGCGGAACGATATTTAATCGTCTGGGTGTTTTTGCGGGCTTCTCGGGCAAAATATTTTGAACCGAAAAAGTATTCATCATCTGGGTCGAATACAAATTCTTCACCATCAAAAAATACGAAATCTACTCCTATATTGCAGTTTAACTTTTTCATGTGCCTGCCCATTTCCATTAAAAGGGCAACTCCCGATGCCCCATCATTTGCACTGATGAACGTCCCTTTACGTTTCTTAGGGTCCGTTTCCTGATCAGCAAATGGTCTGGTGTCAAAATGTGAGCAGAGGATCACTCGTTCCCTAACTGTGGGATGCCAAGTGATGACCATATTAACCATGGGGGTGGGCCTTCCAGTACTTTTCTGGATAGCTTTGAATTCCTGTTCCAAAACCTTAGCTCCCAGGGCTTCGAAATGCTTTTTGATCAAGACCCTTTGTTTTACGATCCCTTCGGAACCACTGATTCTTGTGCCGATGTCGCATATTTCTTTCAAATATTTCATTGATTGTTCAGGATCGAAAGGCAAAGGCTGTTCTTTCATGTTCTTGTCTTCTGGGTTGGTTTGGGCGCTGAGTTGAATGTTGAAAAACATTACAGCAGCAAGCATGCTTAGTGATGCGAGTGCATAAGTTTTTAAGCGTATTTTATTTGTCATGATCAGTCTCCAAAAATTAAGGTTTCGTCATCTTAATCTTACCTATGCTTTGTGGCGATACATAATATCGGACTAAACGGATTAATTGTTTGGATCAAGAAAGGGGAAAACCTTCAAAGGTTTTAGAACTTCGTCATTGGGTCTGTATTCTGCGATTGCCCGGAACTTGTTTTGGGGATCCATGATTGCATAGATATTGCTTGTCGAAATATGTGAATCTGGAAAAGTGAATGGTGTTTTAGTGCCATTGAGTACATACCTTAAAATTAAACCCTCGAGCGAAAGTTTCTGCATACTATGAACAGCAAGTTCCTGTGGGAGAATAGTTTTTTCTGAAGTAGTTGGTGGCTGATTGATGGAATGAGAATCTGTTATGGAAAAGGTGCCAATCGAGGTTCGTTCGAGTTCTAAAACATACCCGCCAGTTTTTATAAGCGCCCCCAAATCGCGTGCAATCGAGCGAATATAGGTTCCCTTTCCACAGGTGATTTCTAATTCAAGTAAGGGGTATTCATACTTAATGATTTGGATCGTAGAAACTTCCACGATTTTGGGTGGGGGTAGTTCAGGCTTTCCTTTTCTCGCAAGTTTGTAAGATCTTTTTCCGTTGACTCTTGCTGCAGATACTGACGGAGGCGTTTGCAATATTTCGCCTTCAAAATGCTTTAAGGCAGTTTGTATTTCTATCAAGGTGGGCGGATTTTTCACCATGATTTCATCGATCGGCCCTTCGGAATCATCGGTTGCACTGTTGGCGCCCAGCATGATCACCGTTTTATAAACCTTTTTCATCGATTGAATGTATTCAACTAAGCGCGTGGTCCAGCCTAAACAAATAACCAGCACCCCGGTTGCTAGCGGATCCAAGGTGCCTGCGTGCCCAGTGGGTATTTTTTCAGCAAACCATGCCTGTACATGATCCACCGCTGTGCGTGAAGACATACCCTTGGGTTTGTTCACTACGATTATTCCAGAATTTCCAGCCCATTCTTTCAGCAAGATGTTTCTCCTCTTGCTGATTGTAATGAATCAAACAGATTTGGTCACCTTGTCAGGCACGGAGTTCTTAATTTGAAATTATCTCTGTCATGGCCTAAGTCTTTAGCCAAGACTAGCGAACTTCCAAGGGTTACCGCCATGAATCCGAATCTTGATCGAATGTCTTCTTTGCATTTAGCAAGCCTATCTGCGCGTTCTTTCTCTGGATCGATGAAAAGTAGATTGGATGCAGATGCAGGTTCGAGTTGGGCAAGTTCCACGCCTAAAAGCCGTAGTGGAAGCCTGCGTGTAAATAATGAGATTAGTTTTTCTTTTGCAACCTGATGCAAAAGCGTATCAGAATCGCAAGCTGTTTTGAAATTTAGGTGGTTGTGGGCATCTTTAAGATCGCCATAGCGGAGATGAATTTTCAGGCAACGCGTGGCGAGTTTGTTGAAACGCATCCAAGAGATAGCCCGTTCAAGAAGATGTGCAAGCATGGCATCAAGAAAAGCCTGATCTGCGGTGGGCGGATTAAAGCTGGTGCATCTGGAAATAGAATCTGGGTTGCGTGTAGTCTGCAGCGGCCTTGAATCGTTTCCCAGAGAATAATTGCGAAGAATGGGGCCGCGCTTTTGAAACATGGCACAAAGAACTTCGAGAGGAAGCGCAGCAACTTCTGCAACTCGAGTAACATTCAGGCGCATGAATTTTTCTTTGCCCACAGATCCAACGGTGGGAAGAATTTCGACAGGCCAAGGGCTGATATAATTTTTTTCATTGCCAGGCAATACTGCAACCACGGGTGAAAAGTGCTTTGTTTCAGCAAGAATAGAGGTTCCAGGGATCCATCGCGACGATGTTTTTCGTTGAGATGATATGCGAAGCTCTTTGGCATGATGGGTTGCAACATTGGCAATCATTTTGTTGTTTCCCATACCCATGGAAACTTTCAGACCGACTTCTTGGAAGATTTGTTCGCGTAATGCGGTTGCAATTTGTTGGCGTTCTGCGGGGCCTGTTTGTGCAAGCTGCATGTAAAGATCATCTAAGGAGGACATTTCAACTGCGCTGGAATGTTCTTTGCAAATTCCCAGAATTTGTCTGCCTGCTATTTCGTAACGCCTATGATCCCCTGGAACAACCCGTAAAGATTTACAAAGTTGCCTAGCTTCGGAAAGTCGCATGCCTGTTTTAATGCCATCGCGCTTTGCTTCGTAACTACAACTGGCAACCACGCCAGTGCCCACGGCAACAGGAATACCCTTTAATTTAGGGTCATCGCGCTGCTCAATGGAAGCGAAGAACGCATCAACATCAAGATGAACGATGGGTGAAAATTCCGAATGATGCAAGCCCGGAGGCATGTTTGCTTCCCTGCAGTAAAACGAGGATGAATGTACAAATGTATATTGCCTGCGATTTGCAACTTGTCAAGCTTGGAATAAATATTCTTCCGAATGCTTAAATCTTGTGGAAAAATCCTTCATTTACAGATACATTCTCTATTGCAGGGCAGGATTTTACACTATCTGCCCATAACTACTTAATGAAATGAAACTATGCAGACGGTACAAATAGCTCCGGGCGCAATCGGGGCTAACGAAATTTCCAGAATTGCTCAAAACTTTCAACTTAGAAAAAATAATGTTGAGAGCGCAATAAACCTCCTCCTTGAAGGGAAATCCCCTTCGTTTATCGCAAGATACAGGCGTGCCAAAACTGCTGGTATGAATGAATCTGTTATCCGTGCGATTCGCGATCGTCTGTTTAAAATAAAAACTTTTCATGATCGCAGAGAGATGATTCTCAAAGCTTTGGAAACCCAAGGCAAATTAACCGAAGAGCTGCGCCAGCAAATCCTTGCTATTGAATCACCTAAACGCCTCGAAGATGTGTATCTTCCTTTAAAACCAAGGAAATCCATTCTCGCAGCTGGTGCCCGGGAAAAAGGCCTAGAGCCTTTTGCAGAGGCTCTTTGGACTGAAGACCCTTCGATTGCCAACCTCGATGAAATACTTCCAACCATGATCAATCCAGAAAAAGGTCTGGAAACCATCGAGAAAATCACTGAGGGTGTGGTCCAAATTCTGGCTGAAAAATTAAGTGAAATCCCCGCTGTTCGTGCCTCTGTTCGTAATGATTTGTGGGATTTTGGTAGCCTGCGCGTTTCTAAAACTAATAAAGTTCGCGATAAGCATGGCTTGGAATTAAAAGAATTCTTTTCTTATGTAGAGCCACTGCGAAATGTTCAAGCACGAAAATACCTGCAAATTGGCAAAGGTGAGAAAAACGGCTTCCTTAATGTGCTTTTCGATTGGAATCTCGAGCAAGCCAAGAAAAATGCACTCGAAGCCCTTGTTGAAAAACCTGTTTCCCAGTCTTCGTTTGTCGAACAATCTGTAAATGAAGATAGATCTGAAGAAGCAGATCAAGCCTCCGAAGTTGTGGCGACCCCAGAAGTGGCAGCTACACCTGAAGTAAAAGCAGCTCCTGCCCCTGCATATACGCACAAATATGTTGAACTGATCAAAAAAGCGATGAGCGTGGCTGTCGATCAAATTCTCAAGCCCGTGCTTGAGAGAGAATGCGTACGCGACTTGGGTGAACGTGCATCTGAACATGCTGCCAGCCTGCTAGCGCGATTTTATCATAACCGCCTCGTAGCTAATCCTGCAGGTGCAATTAAAATCCTTGCAATTGACCCAGGCTTTCGCAATGGCTGTAAAATCGCAGTTATTAACGAAGAAGGTAAGCTTATCGACCATGCAATAATCTTCCCCCATCAACCTCAGGGAAAGAAAGAGCTTAGCCTTTTGGTTCTCGAAGAATTGATTCGCAAGCATCAGATCAGCACCATTGCTCTAGATAATGGTAACGCTTCAAAAGCAACTGAAGCCCTGCTTTATGAATTGATCGTCAGGCTTAAAAATCCAAAGCATCTTGAAGAAGATAATAAAGAAATTCTGCCTACCGAAGAAGCGAGTGAAAAAGGCGGTTCAGATGATACGGTTGCAGAATCTGCTGAAGCACCTGCTGTTGAAGCACCTGCCCAGATTAGTACGCCTGTAGTTCCAGAACCAGTGGTATCTACCGAAACACCTGCTCCTGAAGTTTCATCTGCAGAAGTCGTACCTGTTACCGCAACCGATGGCGCAGAGCCAACAGCGGAAGCACTGGCAGCGGCTAAGAAGGCTGAGTTGGCAGCTCTTGCTGTTATTAAAAGGGCTGAATTGGAAGCTCAGGCTGCAAAGAAGAAGGAAGAGATTGAGGCTCAAAAGAAGCTTGAAAAAGAACGAAGGCAAGCCGAGTACCAGAAACTGGTCAATGATACTAAAGCTACAATCAAAACCCTTCCTGAAGCACCTGCGGAAGTTAAATTCGCAACGGTGATCGAAGCTGGTTCTTCGGAATACGCATCTTCCATTTTAGGTAAAGAAGAACTTGCTGATTCTGATGTCGGAGTAAGAGCGGCTGTTTCGATTGGTAGAAGATTGCAAAATCCGCTAAACGAATTAATTAAGATTGACCCTGTTCATATTGTTTCGGGTCTTGTGGAATTTGAAGTTCAGCACAGGTATCTTCGCCCAGCGCTTGATAATGTGCTTGAATCTTGTGTGAATCTTGGCGGTGCAGATCTTAATAAATGTGAGGCAAGTTATTTGCGCCATTTATCAGGGTTAAATCAGTTGCTTGCGCAAGAAATCGTCGAGCATCGTAAAAAGAACGGACTCTATAAAAACCGCGCTCAGCTTCTTGAAGTTCCCGGTTTGACTCCTGAAAAGTTCGAGATGTGTGCAGGATTTTTGCAAGTTCATGATGGTGATGAGCCTTTCGATGCCACTAATTTTCATCCCGAAGATTACGAGATGGCAAAGAAAATTCTGGATGCCTTTGGTATTGCCAAGGATGAATGGAAAACCCCTGAGAAAAAACAGGAACTCCTACAAAAAGCGATTGATGCAAATCTCAAGGATATCATCGCAACTACTGGCATCGATTCTGTTACATCCCTAAAAGATTTCCTTGATGAATTGATCAACCCTCTTTCGCAGGAACAGATCAAGCGATTTGGGCCAGTTTATCGCATTCGGCAGTTGGATTTTGAAGAATTACAACTTGGCCAGGAACTTCCAGGCGTAGTGCAAAATGTTGTCGAATTCGGCTGTTTTGTCGATGTGGGCATCAAAGAGAGTGGTTTGGTTCATATCAGCCAGATTTCCGCCCGTTATGTGCGCAGCCCTTACGAATCTGTCAGCGTAGGCGATATTGTTACCGTTTGGGTCATTGCTTTGGATAAAGAAAAATCCAGATTATCCTTAACCATGATCAATCCAAATCGCGAGCCTGATCGCCAGAACGCAGGAAGGTCTTCTAGGGCGCCTGCCCGTGATTACCCCAGAAGGCCCGATCGTCGGCCAGATTCTGCTTCGCAAAATGCGGAAGCTAATCAGGGAGGCGACTCTCAAGGTGCGCCTTTGCGCCCTCGTTCACCAGAAAGGCCTGCGGGCAGATTCCCTGCTGCAAGGTCTAATAGTGGCGGTAGCAGTAGTGGTGGTGGAAGTGCAGGTAGCAGCCGTAGTAGCAGTTCATTTAGGCCAAGAGATGATAAACCCCGGGGTGCACGGCCTCCTAGGTTGGATCCAAACAGGCCACCTCAAATTCGTACATTCTCGAGCCAAAAGCCTATCGAGAAGCCTAATTTATCGCAGTCTGCGTTATCCGGAGACTCCCCCTTGGGAACATTTGCAGAACTTGCAGTTTTTTGGGAGAAATCAACTCCCACTGATGCTGGCGAAACCAAGAAGGGTGCGGAAACCCAAAATCAAGCAAACCAGTCTGCGCCACAAAAAGACCAAGAGGGGAATGGTAGTCCCGAATAATGTTTTTCCCCGTAGCTGCATTATGTAAGTTTCCTGAAACAAAATAATTCCTAAAATAGTTTCGCTTCCTTGGAAGAAGCTAACATGATTGAAGGCGTTCTTTGTTTGTTCTATTGGAGTAGTTAATGACCAACCCCACCCAAGATGGGTCTCAGCCACAAGGTTCTGGAAAACCACCTAAAAAGCGATCTTTTTCGAATATTAGTGGGAATCTAGGTTGGCTGGTTATTCTCTTTTTATTACTGGTTCTTCTCTTCAGTTCCTCTGTTGGTAACAACAACACGGTTCTATATTCCGATTTCGTTAAGCTTATGCTTGATGATGAAGATTCAAAAAAAATCAGAAAGATAACTTTTATTGGGGTCGATCGGATTTCGGTTGATGTTAATGACCACGAAAGTATTAAAGACGAAAGACTAAAAGAAAAAGCAGGAACTCGCGGAAAATTTACAGTAAACCGCGCTAAATTAGATGATCCAGGCCTTGTTGCCCAAATGGATAAGCTCATCCGTAATGGATTACTTGTGGACCAGCAGGAAGATAATTTTGCGGGGCTGAGTTGGTTTATCATGATGATTCTGCCCGCAGTCATTTTGATTGTTTTCTTTTTATTCATACTGCCAAAGTTTCGCGACCCAATGGGTGGTGGATTCCTCAGCAATTACATCAAAAGCCCTGCAAAAAAGTATGAAAAGACCAAAATGAAGGTCACCTTCGAAGATGTTGCAGGCTTGCAGCATGCCAAGGGCGAATTGCAGGAAATCGTCGAGTTCTTAAAATCCCCAGATAAATTCACCAGGTTAGGCGCAAGCATCCCCAAAGGCGTTTTGCTTGTTGGGCCCCCAGGAACTGGAAAAACCCTCCTAGCCCGTGCTGTAGCTGGCGAAGCTGGGGTTCCTTACTACTCCATTAGTGGGTCAGAATTTATCCAAATGTTTGTCGGGGTGGGCGCAAGCCGTGTTCGCGATATGTTCAAAACTGCTAAAGATAACTCCCCTTGTATTCTTTTTATCGACGAAATTGATGCAGTAGGAAGAATGCGTGGCGCAGGCGTGGGGGGTGGCTCTGATGAACGCGAGCAAACCCTTAACCAAATTCTAAGCGAAATGGATGGCTTCCAACCTACAGAAACCGTGATTGTGCTTGCAGCAACCAACCGTCCTGATGTGCTCGATTCTGCGCTTTTACGCCCAGGCCGCTTCGATAGGCATATCACCATTGATAGGCCAACTTGGCAGGGCAGGCTCGCAATTCTTAAGGTTCATACTCGTAACAAGCCTCTTGCAGATAATATAAATCTGGAGATGGTTGCCAGAAAAATGATTGGTATGACTGGGGCAGACCTTCGTAATTTAGCCAACGAAGCTGCATTAGTTGCGACCCGACTTGAAAAAGATAAAATCGACCGAGCTGATTTCGAAGTCGCTGCAGATAGAGTTCTTATTGGCCCTAAACGCGAAGAAGTTCTTACCCCGGAAGACAAACGCAGAATTACCCCGGAAGACAAACGCAGAACCGCTTATCATGAAGTAGGCCATGCACTAGTAACCTGGTTGATGCCTGGCGCTGATCGCCCACAAAAAGTTTCCATCATTCCTAGGGGCCAAAGCCTTGGCGTTAACCTTAACGCCCCTGATGAAGATCGTTTTCATCATGGCTTAGATCATTTTAAAAATCAGTTGGTCATGATCATGGGTGGTCGTGCCGCAGATAAGCTAATTTATAACCAACCATATGCTGGTGCAGAATCTGATTTAAAACGAGCTACAAGATTGGCTCGAATGATGGTTACCCATTGGGGTATGAGCGAAAAGCTTGGGCCCATGACTTTTAAAGTGGGCGAAGAGCATGTCTTTTTAGGCAAAGAAATGCAGGAAGCCCGCGATTTTAGCGAACAAACTGCGGCTCTCATCGATTCGGAAGTTCAAAATTTCCTTAGGCAGGCTGATGATAATGCTTTCCAATTACTTTCTGATAATCGCGTCTACGTGGAAAAAATTGTCGATGAACTCATGAGCAGGGAAGAACTTCTTCGCGATGAAATCGAAGATATTCTCAGGGCGGCTGGCTTTGTGGTTACCCCTGCGAAATCATCTACAACCATCGCGGATTCTTAGAACCCATTCGCTTTATCTAATCTATTTGCAGGTATTATGCACCAAGGGGGCTGTTTATAGCCCCCTTGGTGCATTTTGGTCCTTATGCGTATTAAGAGTGAGGCAAAGCTTTTACTAAAAGTAAAAATGCTTAGCGTTTAGTTTTTTAGTTGAAGGCTTTTGTATTCTCTCAAATCGACCAAATAAATTTCAAATAACAATCGGCTGTTTTCTTTCTTGACTCGGTGCTTTAAGGGCCAAAGCCTTTTAAATGCCGTTTCTAAGGTTGTAAAGCATTGTTTTAGAATGATTTTGTTGAATTTAAGGCCCGTTTTGGGGGGTTGGGCATGTTGTTTCTGACACAATTGGAACTATTGTCTTTTCGTGAAATATTGTCGTATTAGTTAAATGTGTATCTGAAAATAATAATTGTCATGCGATTAACTACTTTTCTTATCGCGCTGCATATGGTGTTTTTTTTACAGTAGATAAAAGTTATCAGCCAATTTGTATTGGCGACGGCAACCCTTCTGAAGGTTTGCTGGATATATGTTTTTAGTTGCTTTTTGTGAGAGTAAACATGAAAGCGTTCATTGTTAGGTCGGCTTTTCTTGGTTTGATCATGCTTAATGCTGGCTGCTGGGGCCATGAAGGCACAGGGCTTTTTGGTCGTAGGCATTCAAATAGCACGCCTCCTCCAATGCCACAATATGCACCAGCTTGCGCACCGATGCCCCAATGTGCACCAGTTTGCGCTCCTGCACCTGTTTGCATGCCCCAGCAATAATAAGAGCGCTGGCGGTTTGAATTTCGGGTTTTAGATTCTGAACTGGTTTAGGCCTTTGAGCTTGATAAGAAAAGGCTTTCTCTCCTTAGAATCTGTACAACCGTAATTGTTCAAACTTTTTTTGCTACTCTTCGAGTTTGCGATCGAAAGATTGCTTGCACCTGCCAAGTTGGGCTGCATATTCCTTTTAGTGAGATTTAAGGAATAGTAGTTCCTTCTGGGTGTGATTCTTAAACTGTTTTTTTAAAACAACTTTAGGAATTAAAGGTGTTAGATAGATTCTGAATTATTCAGAATTAATTCAAATTTGAGGAGGCTGCCATGAGTATCAGATCATTGATGATTGCTGGTTTTTGTACGATCTTTTTGTTGTCTGGTTGCAATGGACATCGCGTCGGGTTGACATTTAAACCCTGGGGCTATTTGATCCATGCAGATAAGAGTTACAGGCACGGCGGCGCAGCAATGCAAGCCGGTGGTGGCGCTTGTGATTCATGCGAAATGGGAAGTATTAGTGCACCCGTTGTATCGCGTTATTCTGAACCACCCCCAATTAAGATCATTCAACAGAAGTAATAAATCGGGATGAATGAGGGCAAAGCTTTATGCTAGCCCTCATATTCCTATTTCCAACCGATTGTTTTGATTGATTGGATCATAAATTTGAAAAGAAAGAATTGATGGCGCTCCATCTTTCTTATTTTTAAACAAGAATTCAACTCGATATATCCCCTCTTGAATCCCACCCCAATTACCTTTCACTTTAACCATGGAAGTTATTTTGCTGGTATTTTTATCAGTGCCGGGGCCGATATTTTCGATATCCCAAAAAATAATATCTTTTACTAATTTATCTGCCTGATTTCTGGCCAACCAGCTTTCAAAAGATTTTAAATCTGTTCCCCTTGCAGTAATGAATCGCCCATCAAGATGCTTTAGTGCAGAAATAATTGACCCTTGTTTTGTTTGTTTGCTAATGTCTTTAAGCACTAATTCTGCGTTTTCTTTTTCAGTAACAACGAGCGCGTCTAAAATCCAATAGCCTGCCAGTAAAAAAGCAATTGCCAAGGTAGCGGTGATAAAGTGATTGAATTTTGCAAAGGTCCAGATAAGAAAAAGCCCAACCCAGCCAAATATCAAGCAGCCATAAACTGCCACTCTGCCTTCAAATAGCAAATCCATATTATTGCTGATCCTGCTTGAAGGTGTTTGTTTTGAAAAAAACAAAAGCAGTTGCTATAAGTCCAATTCCAGACCCGATGAATATGCGGGCCAGCCCTTTATCTGCCAAGAATTGCAAATGGAATAGATTTAAAAATTGGGGTCCCGCCAGGCTGGTAATACCAGCAAGCATGGCAAGGGACCCCAATAAAATAGTCAGGCCAAAAAAGAGCTTTTGTGCCATAAAAGGCAGGCTTTTACAGCCTTTCCTTAGGCCATACTTCTTTGCCGTATCGTGCTTTTTTGCCTAGTTTTTCTTCGATTCTAAGTAGCTGGTTGTACTTTGCAATGCGATCGGTTCTGCTTGCAGACCCGGTTTTAATCTGGCCTGCATTGGTCGCTACTGCAATATCCGCAATAGTGGTATCTTCCGTTTCGCCACTGCGATGACTGATGATGGTGGTAAAACTATTTCGCTTGGCTAACTCAATGGCTTCCAAGGTTTCGGTAAGGGTACCAATTTGGTTTACCTTAACTAGGATGCTATTGCCTGCTTTTTCGTTAATACCCCGTTGCAAACGAGTGGTGTTGGTAACGAAAAGATCATCTCCAACGATTTGGACTTTGCTGCCAAGTGCTGCGGTGAGTTTTTTCCAACCATCCCAATCATCTTCAGAAAGACCATCTTCAATGGATCGGATGGGGTATTTCTTGCAAAGATTAACCCAGTAATCAACCATTTCGTCGGAGGAGATTACTTTTTCTGGGTTACTCTTGAAGAAGCAATAGCCGTTCTTGCCTTTGTGTTTGCCTTCTTCAAAAAGTTCGGTGCAAGCAGCATCGAGCGCGAAGAAGATGTCTTCATTAAGTTTGTAGCCAGCATTTTCAACAGCTTTGGAAATGAATTCCAGTGCTTCATCTGTGCTTTTTACATTAGGTGCGAATCCGCCTTCATCACCCACTGCCGTGTTTAGGCCTTTGTCATGCAAAACTTTTTTCAGGTGGTGGAAGATTTCAGTTCCCATGCGCAAGCCTTCAGCAAAAGTAGGTGCGCCCAATGGCATGATCATGAATTCTTGGAAGTCAACATTGTTATCTGCGTGCTTGCCACCGTTTAGGATATTCATCATAGGCACGGGTAGTACG
>JAPLNF010000290.1 GCA_026692965.1 Planctomycetota bacterium | reverse complement strand
GGCACCCTCTTAACGGGAATAGTTTTTAAGAAAGCAGAGTTAAAAATGCGCAAAATAGCGATACTGAATCAAAAGGGCGGAGTAGGAAAAACTACCACCGCAGTAAATTTAGCTGCAGCTTTAGCTGGCATGGGTAAAAAGGTTTGCCTGATTGATCTTGATCCCCAAGCCCATGCGAGTGCTCATCTGGGGGTTTCCCTTGGTGTTACTTCCATTTATGATGTTCTGGTTCAATCCAAGCCTATCGAGCAAGCACGTCTTCAAATTGATAAAAACCTTTATCTTGTACCGTCTGATATTAATCTTGCTGCGGCGGAGGTCGAACTGGCAGGCGTTGTTGGCCGAGAACTCCTTTTGCGGGATGCCCTTGATAATGATAGTGAAGACTTTGATTATATTGTAATTGATTGTGCACCTTCCTTGGGGATTTTAAGCCTCAACGCACTTGCTTGCGTTAATGAGATATTAATTCCATTGCAACCTCATTACTTCGCATTGCATGGCTTGGGTAAATTGTTTGAAACCACAGGTTTGGTCGCTCGCAGATTGAATTCAGCAGTAAAAGTTTTGGGTGTGGTTGTTACCTTATATGAAGCAAATACAAAGTTAGGCCAAGAAGTTGTTACAGATTTGCATGAGTTTCTTGAAAAGAGTCAGGGGCAAAATGTCCCTTGGGCTAATGCAAAGATTTTTCAGACCAAAATCAGGCGTAATATCAAACTTGCTGAGTGCCCAAGTTATGGCAAATCGATTTTTTCGTATGCCCCATCCTGCAATGGTGCCGAGGATTACCTTAAACTCGCACAAGAAATTGAAATGAAGCAAGTTTCCCTTTATTCTGCAACGGGCCATGTAAATGAGAGAACGGGTGAGATCTCATTAGGGCTCGAGGCGGAAAAATCCTTGGTATGATACTAAAGAATTAAAAATCAGATCCTTCATTGGGGAAATTATGCTGGAGATTGTTGTCGCCATGCAGGTGAAAACATCTGTTTTCACAAACAAAAAAATTGTTGAGGTAAGTAAAGCAGTTCTTTCGAAAGAAGGAATTAAAAAAGCTTTAATCAGTGTTGCATTGCTCGATGATAAGGATATTCACGCTGCCAACAAGAAGTTTTTGGATCACGATGAGCCAACTGATGTGATTACTTTTCCCCTAGATGAAGAGAAAAAAAAATTGACGGGTGAGATCCTTATTGGTGTGGGGGTTGCCCGAAGGCATGCAAAAAATGCTAGGCATCTTCTTGAACATGAGTTGACGCTTTATTTGATTCATGGATTGCTTCACTTGTGCGGGTTCGATGATATGGATCCTGTATCAAGAAAAAAAATGCGTAAGCGAGAACGGTTTTATCTTTCTAGGCTGGGTTTGCCTGATATTGCACCATTACAATAACTCTTGAGGTCTTTTTGTCTCTCGAAAAGACGGAATCTTTGGTTTTACGAACAGTCGATTGGAGTGAAACCAGTCGCATTTCGACATTGTGGACAAAAAAATTTGGAAAAGTAAGGGCTTTAGCTAAAGGTGGAAGAAGGCTGAAATCTTCCTTTGAGAATGCGCTTGATTTGCTAACCCACTGCAGTATTGTTCTCCTCCGAAAAACATCTGGCTCTTTAGATCTACTTACAGAAGCCCAGGTTTTGCATGGGTTTTCAGGATTAAGAAAAGATCTAAATGCTTTGCATGCTTCTTATTACCTTGCGGAGTTGTTATCTGAGTGGACCGAGGATTATGATCCTAACCCTGTAATTTTTGAGCAGGCCTTGCTGGCCCTGACTACTTGGAGCGACTTGGGGGATGGCAAAGTTTGTGCAGGGCGGGAAGAAAGACAAGGGAGAATAGCTGCGGTACTTTTTCGATTTGAATTTATTTTACTTCTAGAATTGGGCTTCCGCCCTGAGTTAAAAATGTGTACGGGCTGTTCTGGAGAAATTGATGAATTTCAAAATGTTTTTAGTCCTGCTGGAGGCGGCGTAAAATGTCGAACTTGTTCGCTTGCAGACAGGACTTCATTCAAAATCTCAAGCGAAAGCTTGCAGGTTCTTATTTCTTTGGAAGGTGTTTCGATGGAAAACCTGCAAATCATTCCCTTGCAAATACGAAAAGAACTCAGGAAGATTTTCGGCCGCTACATCACTTATTTAATGGGCAGAAGGCCGAAGCTGCTAACTTACCTGGAGGCAGGATGTATTTAAATTTACTTGAAAAAGTTGAACCCTCTAAGAGCATGTTTATGTCCAAATTAGCTGGATTACTCTTCCCGGGTATCTTTTTGCTAGCTTCCACTGGTTGCGTAACAGATGGGTTGCCATTGATTGGGTTACCTGGTGCACCTCCGCCTCCAAAAGAAAGTTTTGTACTTGGTGCGGATGGTGGTGTTTTAGATAAACCTGTTGATCCTACTAGCCCTGAAGGCAAACTTGCAGGTGCTAAGGAGCTTTTTAGAAACAAAGAATACAGCAAGGCCGAGAAAATATTTCACAGGCTTGCAGATGATAAAAAAAATCCGCTTACTGCTGAAGAAGGTACTTATTATGAAGCAGAATGTTTGCGATTACAGGGCTATTACCCCAAAGCTGCTGACACCTATGTTAAATTACTAAAGAACTTTGAAAGAACTGCTTTTAGGGAACAAGCTGTTCAGCATATGTATGATATCGCAAACTATTGGCTCGATGATACCCGCGAACAAATGCGTGAAACCAAAGAATATCGCGACGGTAAGCGTTGGTTTGTTACTCCAAGGTTCCTTAGCTTTGATAAGACCAAGCCTTTGATCGATCGAGAAGGTCGAGCGATTGAAAAATTAGAGCAAGTTCGTTGGAATGATATTAGCGGACCTCTTGCAGATAAAGCTCTTTTTCTTGCTGGTAGCGTTAAATTCTTTAATGAAGATTATCGCGAGGCTGATCATTATTTTACTCAACTCGTTGAGAGGCATTCGAATAGCGAACTTGCTCCTCAAGCCGTTGAACTTGCCATTATTTCTAAACATATGAGCACCGGTGGTTCAGATTATGATGGCCGTAAGGTGGCTGAAGCTCGACAAATGGTGCACTCAGCTTTGCAGAATTTTCCAGTGTTAGCAGAGAAGAAAAAAGATTTTCTTTCACGACAGTTAGTTGGTATCACTTTTCAGCAAGCTGAAAAAGATTTTAAGATGGCAGAGTTTTATAAGCGGACTGGTCATCCTGGTTCGGCGTATTTTTATTACGAGTTGGTGCGTCGTCGATACCCAAATACCAAGTTTGCAGAAGAATCTGACAAACGGATGGCAGAGTTGAAAACCAAGGCCGAGAAAGAGCATGGCTATCTTCCTGGCGGGCCAGATCAACCAATCGAGCAGGTTCCTTTGACTCCTGAAATTGCTCCGGCACCCAAGGCAATTGATCGATCGATAGAAGAAGGCCCAGCACCCGTGCAATCCCAGCAGGGACTTCCGCCTCATCCTGATGCTAAACCCGTCAAGGATCCTAAATCGGTTCCTATGCCTAAACCTCTGAATTAATGGTGATACCCATGAAAAAACCGAATTCAGTATGTGGATCAAAATCTTTGTTTATGGTGTTGTTCGCCAGCTTGATTGGATTTGTTTGCCCTGCGTGTATGCAAGATGGGCATTTAAATATACTCAGATACACCACCAAAACTAATTTTGACTCAAACATCCGTACTGTTCGCGTGCCTTTGTTTAAGAATAGTACATTTACTCCCGGTGGTGGTGCAGGGCAGGGCTTAGAAAATGAGCTTACGCTTGCAGTGATTCGAGAAATCGAATCTAAAACTCCTTACAAAGTGGTTAATGGTAATGCTCCTGCAGATACGGAATTATCTGGAAGTATTGTCAATTTTTCGAAGAACATCATCAATCGCAATCAGCTAAATGAAATTCGAGAAGCTGAAACCAATCTTGCTGTCCAAATTATTTGGAAAGACTTGCGTACAGGTGAAATTCTTTCTCGGCCCAGAGCGGATTTAAATAAAGGCACCCCAGTGGCGTTAGGTGGCGATCCTAATGTTCAGCCTGATACAACTCCTGTGCTTGTAACTTCCCTCACTAGTTTTATTCCTGAGTTGGGGCAATCTATTACCTCTGCAAGAAAAACGAATGTTGATGTTCTTGCGACGCAAATTGTCGCTATGATGGAGATTCCTTGGTAATGGAGTCTTCGAATGTTTTGGAAAGTTAAAGACAAATTATTTGATCTAAAAGAACGCCCCTTAGTCATGGGCATTCTTAATGTTACGCCAGATAGCTTTTCTGATGGTGGAACACATTTTTCTATTGCTTCTGCTGTTGATCATGCTTTACGAATGGAAGATCAGGGCGCAGATATAATCGATATTGGTGGAGAATCCACTAGGCCCGGGGCCCTTCCTGTTTCCCTTGACGACGAAAAGGCTAGAGTTCTTCCTGTAATTGAAAAGTTGGCAGGAAGGCTCACTTCCTGTATTTCAGTTGATACGACCAAAAGTCAGGTTGCAGAGGCTGCGATAGATCTCGGCGCCCATATAATAAATGACATCAGTGCACTTACTTTTGATTCTGCAATGTTGGAGCTGGCAGCGAAGAAAACTTGTGGCTGGGTTATAATGCATATTAAAGGAACCCCTCAAAATATGCAGCAAAACCCTACCTATGAAAATGTTGTCGCTGAAGTTTCAAGCTTTTTGACCCAGCGGTATCAGATAATGGTTATGGCCGGTGTTGATCCTTTGTCGGTAAGCATTGATCCGGGTATAGGGTTTGGAAAAACTTATGATCATAATCTTGAACTGATTACTGGGTTTACTTCTTTGAAAAAAATAGGATTGCCTATATGTCTGGGAGTTTCTCGCAAAAAGTTCCTGCAGACTTTATTAGGAAGAAAAATGGAGGAAAGGCTTGCAGGAACACTTGCTGTCTTGTCTTATTCTTTATTGCATGATTCTGCACAGATTTTTAGAGTGCATGATGTTATTCAAGCGAGAGACCTCGTGACAACTATTAAAGCGTTACAATCTTTTACTATGAAACAAAATCCCGTACTTTAATTGTTTAGCGTTGGAGAGCCTTTATTTTGTATGAAAGAATCCTTCACACTTGGGAAATGCTTGATGCAAGGGCGATTGTGCAAATTGCAATCCTTGCTGTTGCCATTTTCTTCCTGCTCCAATTCCTAGGGCGAAGTCGAGGCATGGGGGTTGTGCGTGCCTTTGGGTTGGTTGTGGTTGGCATGTTTCTTTCTGCCCAAATTCTTGTCAGTATCTTCAACCTAACTGTTGTTGGCAGAATCCTTGATTATCTACTAGCTACCATGCTCCTTGCCTTGCTTGTTATTTTCCAGCCCGAATTAAGGAGGGGCTTGATGTGGTTGGGGAAATATGGCGTTTTGTATGCCATCACCTCTTCCAGCAAACGCCCTATTGTTGATAAACTTTCGGATGCTGCAGAAGTTCTTGCGGGGCAATTTGTAGGCGCATTGATTGCCATCGAGAGGGAAATACCTCTTACGGTTTATGTTGAAACAGGAACTCGGGTTGATGCTGAAGTTTCCCCACTTTTGATCCGTGCGATATTTCAAAAGCAAAGCCCGCTTCATGATGGTGCCATGATTGTAAGTAATGGTAGGATCGTAGCTGCTGGGTGTCAGTTGCCTTTATCTCCCATTGAGGTGAGTTCCAAAAATCTACACGGTATGAGGCATAGGGCAGCTCTGGGCACTAGTGAAGAAACGGATGCAATTTTGCTTGTTGTTAGTGAAGAAACCGGCAGGATTACCCTGGCTTCAGCGGGGCAATTAGAAGTAGTTCCGAGAGAAAATCTTTCTCGAAGGCTGGCAGAACTTCTTGAATCTAATTCCACCCATGTTCGAGAAATCAAAGAAAAGGTAAACAAAAATCAAGAAGCGGATAGAGTAGCTTGACCAGTTGCGAGGTACATTAACAGTGGATTATAAAATTCTCTTAAATTGGCTGAAGTTTAAATGGGTCGATCGGTTTAGCTCTCTTGCAGTGGCCTTTGCATTGGCACTGATGGCATGGCTATACGGCAGTAATCGCGATCAGGAGATTATTGATAACGTAACCATCCCTGTTGTGGTTTCACTGAATTCACTGCAGCAAGATCATTTTATGCTTGATGTTGTTTCTAATATGAAAGTTCATGTTTCATTTTCGGGATCACCATTAAAAATCCGCGAGTTCCGAAGATCCCTTGAACATGATGAATGCGTTTCAAAAATTGAATACAGTGTTACTGAAGAGCGGTTGGGGGAATATAAGTTTGGCGATAATGTTGTAATATCGGAAAGTGATATCCCGGTCCCTCAAGGAATACGCGCAAGATTGGTGGATGGTAAAAACAAAATTCCAGTAACAGTGTACAGGGTAGGGGAGAAGTTGATTCCTGTTCGGCTAGAGAGCGGAATGGAAGGTTCGGTGTTAAGCCAGATTTTAATTGAGCCTGCATCTGTATTGGTCAAGGGGCCGATTGAAATATTGGAACGCACAAAAAGTATGCCCACGCATTTTACTGCTATCCCCTTTAGCCCAATGGGTTTTCAAAACAATGTTTCGCAGTCTGTTCGTGTTTCTGTGGTGGAGGAGCTTGAAGGGAAGCCCGTGCTGTTTCGATTCGTTTTCTTTGCCCTTCTAATTTTGCATTTAAGCCAAGGTTTACTGATGAACGGTCTGCGAAATTAGATATTAAAATACAAGGCCCGGTTTTAAGTGATCTTCCTAAGGTCCTTGCCTATATCGATCTTACCGCTAGGCCAGGTACCCCAGGATTGAATGTGGGGTCTGTTAAATTGCAACTTCCTCGAGAATTTTTATTGCTGGAAGAGTTTGCAAGGGAAAGAACCATAGAATTAATACCATTATAGGGTGCCAAGAAAACTACAGGCCCATTAGGTGCGGCCCCCTGATTAAAACTCTAGGTGGAATTGTTCGATGGATATTAAAAATTACGCTCAGGAAATAGCTTCTAAAGCCAAAAATGCTGTTGCTCAACTTGCAAATTTAAGCACTCAGCGAAAGAATGACTGGCTATTGGCCGCATCGACTCGGTTGCTAAATGCTTCTGATAAAATCAGGGATGCAAACCAGCTTGATCTTTCCAATGCCAAGAAATTTTCTCTAAGCGTTTCCCAGATCGACCGGCTCACTATTACGCCCAAAAGATTAACGGAAATGGCCCATTCGATGGTCGAAATTGCTTCTCTTGAAGATCCCATTGGCAGGGTTCTAAAGGGTGGGTTTCGCCCTAATGGATTGCAAGTACTCAAAGTAGGCGTTCCTTTAGGCGTGTTGTTTTTTATTTATGAGTCGAGGCCTAATGTTACTTCCGATGCTGCTGCGCTGAGTTTTAAAAGTGGAAATGCGATTATCCTACGCGGAGGCAAAGAGGCACTAAACACTAATAAGATTCTGGTTGAAATCCTTCAGGCTGAACTTATTAACTCTGGTCTTCCAATCGATGCCATTCAACTTGTTCAAATTCCTGAGCGTGAAGTTGTGGGCGAGTTGCTGTTGAAATCTGATCTAATTGATCTTGTTATTCCCCGAGGTGGGAAAGAACTTATAAAGCGTGTTTCTCTTGAAGCAACTATGCCTGTTATGAAACACTTTGACGGGAACTGTCATATTTATGTTGAAACTAGTGCAGATTTGGAGATGGCTGCAAAAATCCTAGTGAATTCGAAGTGCCAACGGCCCGGGGTTTGTAATGCTGCTGAAAGCCTGCTTATCGACCAAAAAATAGCCCACCTTGCTTTGCCTGTTCTGCATAAGGCCTTAATCGCTGCTGGCGTGGAGGTTCGCGGTTGCCCTTTAAGTTGTTCTATTGTGTCAGATTTAAAAAAGGCTTCAGAACAAGATTTTTCTGAAGAGTTCCTCGATCTAATTATTTCTGTTAAAATTGTTACGGATATTGATGATGCAATCAGGCATATCAATAAGTATGGTTCTAAGCACACGGATGTGATTGTTACTTCAAGTTTGGCCGCTTCTCAGCAATTTGTAAGGGAAATTGATTCTGCAGCCGTTATTGTTAATGCTAGTTCAAGGTTTAATGATGGTGGCCAAATAGGCTTGGGGGCAGAAATCGGTATTAGCACTGACAAGTACCATGCGCGCGGTCCCTGCGGATTAAATGAACTAACTTCGTATAAATATGTTATCATGGGAAATGGCAATATTAGGCAGGATTGATTTTACAACCTTAACATCAGACTTTAGGCAGGAGGACACATCATGGACCCAATGTTAATCATGATATGCCTGTTTATGGTTGTTACGGTGATGTTTTTTGTGGTGTTAAGTTTTCGCCGTGATGGAGAAAATCAGAAAATCACTGGCCTTTCGCCTGTTTCTAGGCAACATCTTGAGATCTATCAGGGAGAAGAGCTTCCTGTTTGGCTCATGGAAAAAACCAAGAATAAGATTAATAATTATCTCGAAAACGGCATGGTCATGCGAGTCGAGGGCATGCTTAGGCCGGGCTTGGATTATGTTGTTGTGGTACGGTCGCTTTTGGAATTAGGTACGAATCAAGCGTTTGAAATTCTGCAAAAAGCATTCGGCAAAACCCACTCGAAAGATCCGCTCGAAGATTTATGGTATGCAATTGATATAACCAACGCCCTAAGGCAGGTAAATCGGGACAAGATACTTCCTGAGGTTGTTGATTATCTTTGCCAGCGTAGAGAATTGGCAATTGCACCTTTATTTGCTGCTGAGATTGTAAGTTTTGATTCTTTTCCAGAATTGCTTAAATCTCCAATACCTGAAGAAAGAAATCTTGCAGTAGTAGTGTTATCGATGGCGATGGATGGTCTGCAATCTGGGATTTCGCTTGAGGTTTTTGCAGAGGCTAAAATTGGTAGCATTTATGAACTGGTTTGGGAAAATCGCATTCAATATAACTGTGCAGCACTTGTTGTGCTTTTTCAAAATGGGATCAGGTTTTTAAGGCGATATCACGGGATGAATGAGGTTCTCGAACGGGAATTACAAAATCCTGAAGATTTTCGCTGGCAAATCATGCGCTTAGATTCACTTGAATCTTCCTTGAAATCTTATCTTTCCAATGCTCAAACATCACTAGTGCATCAGCTCGAAAAATCATCTTGGGCTGAACACCGCGATGTACTAAGGGCACTCTATTCATTAAAGTGCGCTCCGCCTGTTTCAGCTTGGGAATGGCTGGCGGATCCTGGTTACCCCTACAAATCTTTTGTCTGGGAACTGTTTGCGTTTGAAAAAACAAACAAAGGGCAAGCTCTTGTAACCATCTATAAGTCTGCATTCCGTTTCAAAAATTTCAGTTGGCTTTATAGTAATCCCAAAGCCAAGAAATTGGAGGCAATCGCTCTTGCCAAATGCCTCCGCCATCACCCCGGTATTGAAGCTGAAAATTGCCTCTTAGAACTTGCTACTAGTGGCGATTCCCTGGTTGTTCAAGAAGCCCTGACCAGCTTGGGTTGGTGGGAACCGGTGAACCGCTTAGAGGTACTTAAAACTCTTCATAAAATGCGTAATGATACCAAATTGGAAATCAGTTTCGCTGCCACTGCTGCCCTTGCGAGATTGGGCGAACGAAAATCTCTGCAATCGCTTGCCAGAAATCTTCTTAGTGATGATCCACTTACCGTACACCAGACCATTCACACCATTTCCACCCAAGGGATATCACTGCTTTGGCCTGAATTAGACCAATTAGCAGATTCCTCAAATGCTGATGTTGCAATACATGCAAGAGAAGCCTTGGCGCATTTGAGCGAAGATTTATAATCGCAGGGTAAAAGTTTTCTTCGAATTAGAATTGTTGGTCCGTCAAAATCGTTATATCCAGTGTACCTGCTATTAATTAGCCAAAATAATTGCAAAAATACTCGAATCTGCTCAAGTACTTACTCTTGTGTCTGATTCTTGTTGTAGATTTATTTGTAAAGTTTAAATGCATGGTAGTTCGATAGCGAGGTTACTATGAAAGTCCACATGAGAATGATTTTGCCTGCGTTTGCTGCTGCTACGATTGCTTTATTTGCTTTAGGTTGCAAAGGAACTGGGGTTGCTTCTAACGCACCAAAGGATCCGGGGATGTCGGATCCTTTGTTGGTTTCACAAAAATCGGGTAACTCGCCTTTTTTAAATCCTACTTCAAATGATAATAAGTAGAACGCTTGCTAATTTACTTGATGGGCGTGATTAACATAAAGCTTGAATCATGTCCGGTAATTAAAAATTTCTCGTCTGGAGAAAAGGCCACGCAGTAAGCGCCGAACAGTTTAAGCTTTTTATTAAAACTCGCCTTTCCATCTGCCAAATTCCATATCGCCACATTCCCACCGTATCCGCTTGTTGCCAAGCTTTTAATATCTTTTGAAAGCGCCAAACCGTAAAGATCATCTGGAGTGGGTCCCATTTTCTTGGTCTCGGTTCCAGCTTGTGCATTCCATATCCTAACGAAGCGATCTTGCCCGATTGAAACGAGCGTGCTGTTATCAGTAAACGCAACGCCTGTAATCGCAGCGGTCGGCCCTTTCAGAGATTTGGTTTCTTTTTGTGATGCTATATCCCAAATTTTTATGGTCATGTCTGCACTTGCCGAGGCCAAAGTTTTTCCATCAGGGGAAAAGGCGACGCTGTAAACCGAATTGGCGTGTGAGCCTAAAGTCTTTAATTCTTTGCCATCTGCTAGGTTCCAAAGCTTGACGGATTTGTCGGAGCTGCAAGAGGCCAACGTTTTGCCATCTGGGCTGATTGCGAATCCATCAACAATTCCGGTGTGGCCCTTAAGTTCCTGGGTCATTTTTCCATCCAAAGGGTTCCAAGCCTTGATGGTTGTATCCAGGCTTGAAGAATAGAGGGTTTTTCCATCTTTGCTAAAGTTAACCGCATAAACAGGGCCTGTATGGCCGGAAATAGTGCGAATTTCTTTTCCGGTTGCAAAATCCCAAAGCTTGACGCTGTTATCAAATCCTGCAGTTGCAAGAGTTTTTCCATCAGGGCTGAAAGCAACCGAATAAACCAGTGCATTATGTGCTTTGACTTCTTCAGGTGGGTACGCTGCTGCGATACTGATACCAATAAAAAGCAGGAAAGATAAAAAAAAAACATTTCGAATCATCATGGTGCTACCTAATTGCTAGGGGTCTATGAAATATCAAGGTCAAAGCCTCGGGTGGGCACTCCGGGAGCAAAACCTCGCCTGAGTGTATTCTCTGTAATAGTCCTTGGAAGGACAAATTGCAACAAATAATCGGTGCCACCTGCTTTGGAGCCTACTCCACTTAACTTGTAACCACCAAATGGCTGCCTGTGAACCATTGCACCGGTTATCTTTCTATTAATATAAAGGTTTCCAGCTTCAATGTATCTCGAAATCAGACTGATTGATTCCGGATTTCTTGAATAAATGCCTGCGGTCAGCGCATAGGGGGAATCGTTGGCGATAGCAATGGCTTGTTCGAGAGTATCGTAAGGAATAAGGGCAATGACTGGGCCAAAAATTTCTTGTTGGCATAAATCAGATTTTGGGTCTGCATCTGCGAAAATTGCGGGACCAACATAAAAACCATCATCTAAAAGTTTGCTAGCATCCGCCCTGTAAATCAACTTTGCTGATTGTTTTGATTCATCAATTCTTTTTTCGATTCGGGCGCGAGATTCTTCATCAATCACCGGGCCGATTTGATTTGCAGGGTCTTCCGCAGGCCCCAAGGTTTTCGATGCAATCGCTTCCGAAAGCCTTTTGCTAAACGCATCATGCATTTCGCTTGGAATAAGAACTCTGCTGCAAGCGGAGCATTTTTGTCCCTGAAAATCGATGGCACTGCTAACTACACCGGTTAAGGCTTCGTCCATGTCAGCATCTTTATCTATGATGATGCAGTTTTTCCCACCCATTTCGGCTATGATCTTTTTGACAAATTTGACCCCACTATCAGTTTTAGATGCCAGTTGATTAATTTCTAATCCAACTTTTCTTGAACCAGTAAATGCAATAATTGCAGTTAAGGGGTTAGAAACCAAATGCGGGCCAATATCTTCGCCAATCCCAGGTAGGAACTGGACAACAGAATTTGGGAAACCGCATTCCAATAAGATTTTCATCCAATGATAAGCAACCACGCTTGATTGTTCTGCAGGTTTCATGATCAGGGTATTACCAGTAGCCAACGCGGCGGCAGACATTCCTGCAAGAATGGCCAATGGAAAATTCCAAGGCGAAATCACCACCGCAACTCCTCTGGGTTGATAAAAAATTTGGTTTGTTTCTCCTGCAAGCTGGATGATTTTCGGGATCGCCATTATTTCTGCTCTCAATCACTTGCCAAGAAGCCATTTCCAATTTCTTATCTCTTAGTTTTTGCGCAACTTTTCGTAACAGATTTGCCCGTACCGATGTTTTTTCTTCTTTCCAAGAATCAAAAGCTTTGGATGCAGAAGTGATTGCAAGATTTGTATCGGCTATGGATGCGCACCCGATTTTTCCAACAATATGGCGTTTATGGGATGGATTAACGCTTTCGATAAAACTTTGGGTGTTAGTTTCTTTTCCATTAATAATTGGAAGATAAGTTTTGGTTGGTAGAGCGGTTAGCGTTTTAATGATTTGAGCCATCTCTAAACGATTCTTGGCAATGGTGAAATCTGAAAGGGGTTCATTATAAAAAGTGTGATTTGAATTTTTGGAGGTCGTTTCAATTGGGTTGGTGGGTGATTGGATTGCATTGGGTTTCATAAGTAAAAAATCCTCATCCTGGCTATTTAACATACTGGCTTTGAGAAAAGAATCGTTGGCAGTGTTTTCGAGAAGCCTACGAACAAAATAAGCCATGCCGGGAATTAATTCGCCAAAGGGGGTGTAAACTCTTACCCGATAACCAAGCTTGGCCAATGATTTGCCAATAGTGTCGCCCATGCCATAAAGAACTTGAAACTCAAGGTCAGAATCGGGGATTTTGAGGATTTGAGCCTTGGCAATAGCATAGGCAACGCTTCGAACATTATGCGAGCCAAAGGCAGGTCGTAAATAGGTGTTATTGTGGAGAAGGAAGCTGGTTAAAAATTCGTAATTTAAATCGGTTTGGGCCTTGGTTTGCCAAACGGGTTGGTCCCATCCATTTAAATTAGCAGTAACTGTTTCGAAATCCCAATAAGCACCTTTGACCAGCCTGATCCAAACGGGGGTTCCTCTTTTAGCAGCCCATTCACGCAATTCAATCAGGTCTGAATGGCTTTGCTTCAGGTATGCCTGAATTGCAATTCCAACATTAGGCCAAGTTTTAAATTCAGGTTCTGAAAGGATCGATTTAAAAGTGTGCAGTATTAGTTCTTTGAGGCTGGTTTGCTCCATGTCAAAGTAGATGAACACGTTGTTTTTTATTGCAAGTCTGAGGAGTAAAATTATTTTTGGTCTTAGCCTTTCGAAGCTTTTTTCTAGTGAAATAACATCTAATTGAGAATCTAGGGCAGAAACCTTTATCGAGATATTTTCTTTGGGAAGAATTGAACCGTAACAGTAATCCAGATCAGATAAATTGTTTTTGGTTTTTGATCGCTCTGCAAGGTTTAATGCAAGGCTTTTGTATTCTTGAAGCGAAAAGTTTGCTTCTTGGCTGGTGCTGGTAGCTTCTCCAAGAATATCAACCGTGTAGCGTAATCCTGATTTTCGAAGATGTATTAGAGATTTTTGAACTTGTTCAAAATTGCTGCCAGCGATGAATTTTTTCGCCATCCTTCCTGCAGCGAATTTAGCAATGAATCCCAATAAATCTCCCGCGATTCCTCGTGACGGAAGGAATTTTATTAAAAAAGTTATCCACCACGGTATTCCAGCTTCGGGTTTCCCTAGGTAGGCTTTGAGGTGATCTGTAATTTCTTTGGCAGTGGTAAGTGATGGAAAAGCATCAATAAATCTGAACAGATTGATTTTAATATTGTCGTTGTGTGTTGAGAATTCCATTAATCGATCTTCAAACCAATCCATTCCGAAGGGAATAGTTTAGGTTCATCATCAATCGCGTTCATTGCCTGCGCCTTTTGTCTGTATTGCAAGCTTTTCTTCGTTAATTAGTTGCCTAGCGACTATCACCTGTTTCTAATTTAAGGATACAGGTATTTCGCAATAAAAAGAAGTTCAGATGTTGAGTAGAGCCATAAAGCCAGTAATATGTAAGGAATAATTTGTGTCTTAAAGGGAAGAATGATGAAGATAGAAAAGTTTTCGATTGTTGGCCCGTTGGGAAATGGTGCACAGAGTGCGATTCTTCAAATTCGCATGACTAAAACTGCTGAGAATTTTGCTCTAAAAGTAGTGCCGCTTGAATCTCCGGAAGATATGAAATTCAAGGAACAGGCAGATCATGAATTCAGGGTTGCGCAATTGTTTGACCACCCAAATCTTATCAAAATTCATGCATTGGAGCCCGTAAAAGATTGGATGTTTCGGCTTAAAAAAATGCACATGCTTATTGAATTTGTAGATGGGAAAACCATTGATGAGGCCCCAAGGCTTTCTCCCGTACGCATCATGCAGGTTTTTGAGCAGGTTGCTTCAGCACTTGTTCATATGCATAAAAAAGGCGTATTTCATGCAGATATCAAACCCAACAAGATCATGCTTAGTAGAGAAGGTACGTTTAAGGTTATCGATTTCGGGCTTTCTTGGATCCGCGATGAACCAAAAGACCGTATTCAAGGTACTCCAGAATACATGGCGCCCGAACAAGCCAAACACAAGATGGTCAACGAGCGGACTGATATCTATTCGTTGGGTGCTGCAATGTACAAAATGATAACTGGAAAATTGCCCCCTCCATCTTTGAATGAAGAAAACAAACCCATTGAATTAAAATCTTGGCAAAAGCAGTATAAACCTGTTGAAGTTCTAATGCCTCCGATCAATAAAACTCTTGCCGAGCTTGTGAATAAATGCCTTTCTTTTCAAGCAACTGCTAGGCCTGAAAGGATGAGCGAGGTTCAGGGTGCATTGGACAAATTAGTTGAAGATAATCTTAAAAATCCCAATGATGGGCTTATGGGCTTGGAATGGTAAATAACTACTGCTATTGCGGGCGTTGGTGCGGGAGTTTTCATTAATGGCAAATCATCGCCATCTTGAACATTCAATTCTTGTCAGGAAAGGTGATCTGCTTAAGCTTATCCTTAATGATTGTGGTTTTGATAGTGCGGGGAAAAAAAATCTAGTTTTGTTGCTTGAAACTCTATCATCTTTATTATTCATGGAATTTGCAGAACCTCTTGAGACGATGAAGTCGGAGTACTATTTTTTTGATCCTGATTCAAATTATTTGCCTTTAATATCAAAGCAACCCCCTTCGGGGATTTCGGTTCCAGAATCCCTTCCCTCGCTTGATACTTTAGAAGCAGGTTTCATAAAAATCCTTGAGCATGCCAATTTTAAAAGGGTGACTTGGGAGAATGTACACAAGTGGGAGCAAGAATCATCAAAATACTGGGGCCTTAAAGTTGAAATTAGGCAGGAAGAATTCGACCGATTGTTAATGTATTATCGGGGCGAAACTTTTCTTTTAAGACGATCTGCGAAATGGTGGATACCTTGGAAGCAAGACAAAGTTCCAACGCCTGGCTATTCCCGCTTCGCTGTTTTTGTGAAAATGAAAAAAAAACATCCCGAAAATTCTTCGACCGTTGCTGATCATGTTTTTCTCAAACTATTCAAAGACCTACCTAAAAACGAAATCCCCATGGTTTTCCCAGGGGCAAAGGCGCGACTGAATCGCCTAGATCAAAGCATGATCGGCTACCCGCTTATAACTGGTTTTGGTTTAGTTCTTTACAACATTATTATTGGCTTTTTGAAAGTTGGGATTGTTGCATTGGTTGGCATAACCATTTGGCCATTGGCTTTGGCTTTTGGCGGTTATGGTTATCGAAGTTACTACAATTATGTAACTAAAAGGCAGAACTATGAGTTAAGGGTGACTAAAAACCTTTACTTTCAATTGCTTGATAGTAATGCAGGTGTTATTTCCCGATTGATGGATGAAGCTGAAGAGCAGCAAAGCAGGGAAGTAATGTTGGGGTACTACTGCTTGCTGAAATATGCCCCGGAAAAAGGTTGGACCAGTCAGCAGTTAGATGATTTTATTGAGCTTTTCTTTACCCAGCATTTTGTTAAAAAAATAGACTACGATGTTGTAGACGGTATTAAAAAACTTAAATCATTAGGATTGGTTGAAGAATCAGAGACCATGCTCAAGGCTATTCCAATTGAAGATGCGTTGCAAAAATTACAGGCCAAATGGGCCATCCAGTTATCCGAACAACAAGTTTTTTCTAAATACTCAAAATGACTTTTGCTTATGAAAGGCTTAGCAATGACGAATCATGATGCCGTGGTGGAACATTGGATTTCCGAGCGCATGTCGCATATCGAATCATCGGGAATCAGGAAAGTTTTCGAACTGGCAAAGTCGATCAAAGATCCGATTAATTTAAGTATTGGCCAACCAGATTTTGATGTCCCAGAACCTGTAAAAAAGGCTGCCAAAGATGCCATCGATGCAGGTAGAAATACTTATACCCTTACCCAAGGTATTCCAGAACTTAGGCAGCAATTGCTGCAAATGGTTGAAGCGAAATTTTCCGGATCAAATCGGGATTTAATTGTTACTAGCGGTACCAGTGGCGCTTTGGTTCTCGCTTTATGTTGCGTCGTTGATCCTGGCGATGAGGTGATTATTTTTGATCCTTACTTTGTCATGTATCCACATCTAGTTTCACTTGCAGGTGGGAAATCTGTTTTTATTGATACCTACCCCGATTTCGAAATTGATATTTCCAAGGTCGAGAAAGCTATTACTAAAAAGACCAAGGTTATCTTGTTTAATAACCCTGCAAATCCAACGGGTAAAACTTATTCGCGTGATACTGTTAAAGCGCTTGCAGACCTTGCTAGCAAGCATGGCGTTTTGTTGATTTCTGATGAAATTTATAGTGCTTTTCATTACGATGGAATGTTGCAAACACCTGCCGATTATAATCACAATGTTCTTGTTTTGGATGGTTTTAGCAAATCCTATGGTATGACGGGTTGGCGCATGGGGTATGCTCACGGGCCAGCCAAATTGATTCAAGAGATGATCAAGTTGCAACAATTTACCTTTGTTTGTGCGCCAAGTATGGTTCAATACGCAGGAATTACTGCTCTGAATCAAGATATGTCTGGTTTTATGCGAGAATATAAGCTTAAACGAGATTTTCTGCTAAATGGAATTAAGGATTATTATGATATTCCCAGTGCGGGTGGTGCGTTTTACCTCTTCCCCAAAGCCCCGGGGGGGAATAGTTCAGCTTTTGTTGAAAAAGCGATTCAAAACGACTTATTAATAATTCCAGGCAAGACTTTTAGTTCTGTAGATTCCAATTTTAGAGTGAGTTTTGCGGCTAAACAGCAAACTTTAGAACGAGGAATCGAGGTTCTGCAAAAACTTGCAAAGTCCTTTAGATGACAAAATTGTTATTGTTTCAATAGAAGGGTTGACTTATTGTTAGCAAACCCGCCAAAATGGTATAAAGGTCTTGTGAATTCCTAAACTTTGAAACAACTTGAATGGAACTCGAAAGGAATTTGAATTATGTCACGGTTGCTCTTTAAACTTGCGTTATCAACTTTATTTTTTATATCTTTAACACCCTTTATTTCTGCTGAGGGTGGAAAACAAAATGTTTACACCGTAATCGTTGGCGTTAGCAAATACAAAGATGCGCAAATTAAAGAAAAGCCTAAAGCGGAAGCTGATGCCGTAGCTCTCTTCAAATTGCTTTCGGATAAAAACATTTTGGGATTAACCGAAGACAATGGGAAACTGTTGTTAGGTGAGCCCAAGAATGCTAAAGACCTATCCGATTTTACTTCAGAAGCCACCCGCGAAAATGTTCTCGAGGCATTGAAATGGGTCGCTTCTAAAGCTACCCCTGATGATCTGGTGATTTTCGGTTTTTTTGGCCAGGGAGGCCCAATGGGGGATAGTGGTGACCGAAGATGCTATTTCACAAGTGATTCTACCTTTTTAGGCCGCGATAAAAATGCCATCGCAAGCAGTGATCTTGCTGATACTCTTAAAGCCTTGAAATCAGGAAAATTTTGCTCCTTCATCGATGTTAATTTTAAGGGGTTTCAAGCTGCCCAGGGTAAAGCGGTTGCGGAAGCTTCCTTAGGCGCTAATCCTTACCAAGAGTTTTTGGGCGAAGATGCTTCCGAAGATCACCTCCCGCTTCCTGGTAGAGTTGTTTTTCTAGCCACCAATGGCTTGTACCCTTCAATTGATGCCGAAGATAATGGCGTTTTTGCCAAAGCTGTGATTGAAGGCTTAAAAGGTGAAGCAGACAAAGAAGGCTATGAAGCCGATGGCGTAGTAACTGTGGATGAGTTGGCCGAATTCCTTGACAAGAAAATGCCAGATTTAACCAAGCAATACGGTAAGACCAAAGAAGAAAAAAACCAGCTCCATTGGGTGTTGGGTGGTCGGACGAATCACTTTATTCTGAGTCATAATCCAAAAGAATTTGCCAAGGCAAATGAGCGAATTGAGAAGTTTGAAAAGCTGGTTGCTGCGAAAAAAGTACCTGAAGAGCTTTCCGCTGAAGGTAACTTGTTGCTTCTTAAGATGCCTAGGCTTGAAGCTCAACGAAGCTTACGTAAGGAATATCAATCTTTGGTTGATGGTAAGATTGATCCAGAGGGTTTTGAAAAGAAAAGAAATGAAATTCTTGAACAAACTAAGTTAGGCAAAGATAAAGCCGATGCTTTTGCCAAAAAAGTTCAGCAAGCCATTGAAGTTATTCGCAAAGGCTATGTTAAAGAAGTTAACGCAGGAGAAATGACTGCTTGGGCCGTTAAGGGTCTATATCGCAGAATTGAAGAGAAAATTCCCGATGCCCTGCAGGCCAAGATAAAGAACCCTAAGGATTTGCGAGAACCTGACATTCTTAAAGTTCTTTCTGATGCTCGAATTTATTTGGGTAAAAGAGAAGACCTTGATAACGGTAAAGATGTTGATATTACTCTGCAACGCATGCTAAATAACTTGGATCCCTACACGACCTATATTGATGGCGAAACAAAAGCCAACTTTGATAGAGATGTACAAGGGAATTTTACGGGTATTGGCGTGCAAATTCGCAAAGATGCGGTTTCGGAAATGCTGTTGGTTGTCACCCCCATTAAAAATAGCCCAGCTTACAAGGCAGGGGTTATGGCTGGGGATATTATTTCCACAGTGATTCGTGAAGTTGATAGCGAGGGCAAAGCGCTTCCTAAACCCGAAGTTATTTCTACCAAGGGTATGCAGCTTTCTGATGCGGTTAAAAAAATATTGGGCAAACCCAACACCAAAGTGAAAATTGTTGTTCAGCGCGAAGGTGTCGAAAAACCTATCGAATTTGAAATTAGTCGTGGTAGGGTCGAAGTCGAAACCGTTCTTGGTTTCAAGCGCAAAGATAATGACGATTGGGATTTCATGATCGATCCAACTTCTAAAATTGGTTACGCCCGTGTTACCAGTTTCTCTAGAAATACGGCTCGAGATCTCCTTAAAGTCATGCGCGAATTGGTTTCAAGTGGTGTTAAAGGCTTTGTTTTAGACCTCAGGTTTAACCCTGGTGGCTTACTTGATAGCGCTGTCGATATCTCAGATTTGTTCATTGGTGATGGCCTTATTGTTAGCATCAGGCCTCGACAGGGGCGTGAGCAAAAACATACAGGCGTTCTTGATGGGAGCTTGCTTGATTTTCCCATGGCTTGTCTTGTTAATGGTGGAAGTGCTAGTGGTAGCGAAATTGTTTCTGCTGCTGTTCAGGATCATCATCGTGCGATTATCATCGGTGAAAGAAGCTATGGTAAAGGCAGTGTGCAGAACATCCAAGCCTTTGGCGATGGCGAATTAAAGCTAACGATTGCTTCCTTCTGGCGCCCCAAGGATGAAGACGAGTGGGGTGTTAAACCTGATCTGGAAATTAAACTTTCACGCAAAGAACGCGACGATCTTATGGATCATCAGCGTGATATTGAGGTTATCCAACGAAAAGATAAACCTGCTGCTAAACCAGTTACCAAGGATTTCAAGGATCGTCAACTTGACGAAGCTATGAAGTATATCAAAGGCTTACTTTCTACAGTCAGTAATGAACCTTCCAGCAAGAAGGCCAGTTAATAGTAAACCTTATCGCTTAATCTGTCTTTAACGAGAAAGCGCGATGATCCTTTACAGGATTATTGCGTTTTCTTTTTATTTGTGCCGGTGATTTGCCGACATGCATTTTCTGTTGCATGATCCTATTGTTGGGAATGGGTTTCATAAGAACTTTAATGTTTTTTGCAATTTTTTTTAGTGGGGCGTAATTATGAAGACGAAAATTATGGGTGTATCGATTTTAATTGCTTCTATCCTAGGTTTGGGCGGTTGTACCTGGGGTGATGGCAATGGTGGGTTTTTACGAGGTGGTCAGGCTAAAAAAGCTGAAAGTGCTTTTCCTGAAACTTTAAACAATGGTGAAGTTATAGTTCAGCAAGGAACTCCTGTTATTGAAGAAAGTGGCGCCTATGTAGTTGGCCAGCCTTCAATTCCAGTATCTCCTGGGGTATCAACGCAAACTGCACCCCCTCCACTAAGCCCACAAAATACTTTGCCCTTAAGCCCCACTCCTAATAATCCTGCTCCAAAATTGGTGCCACAAGCTCAACCAACTCCAGCAAATCCAACATCCAGAATAATCAATTAATGATTTTTTCTTGAGATGCTTGAAGTTGTGGCGATTAAAAATTGATGATCAAAGTAAAACCCAAACACCTTAGTTTGGGTTTTACTTTGATTAAAATTTAATTATGCAGAGTTTGGTTATTTGGATAGTAATTCGTTGAAGGCATTAGCTATAAAAAAGGCCGTATCTGGCCCTAGGCTATTTATTTCGCCGTAAGGTGCAGTTTTACTTCCATAAGCAAACGGCGGTTTTTCATCCCATTGTTTTTTTGGAAGAATGTAGCCAATCTCATCGTTTGCCAGTCCAATTACAGTTTTGTAAGGCATCTTCCATTTTTGAAACCAATCGATTTCAGTAGCAGCATCTTGGTAATCAGCTTCTTTTTCTGTTGTTTTTGCGACTTTCCCCAGAAGAAGTTCTGGGTATATTTCACCAGGAATACACCCGATTCCAAGTTCGCCTAAAGTTATGATACTTACTTCTGTCTTTGCAGCAGGGTGTTTTTCTTCTCGTTGATTGAGGCCCGCAGATTTATTAAGTTCTAAATCCCAATCAAATATTTCTCGTTTAAAAACACCTAATTGTTTTGCCAATCGGTATATCGGATTATCTACCGGGAGCAGAACTTCTTTATTTCGTACAACTACAGGTGTCAGATTAATTCCTTTGGCTTTTTTTAATGAATTGAGACTGGCATTTGCCAATAATTGCCCATAGCGTTCAGTTTTTTCATAGGATCCGTCATTTAAGTTTTCGCCTTTTTCATTTTTAATTGAAACTTTTAAAGATGTCATCAACCCGCCAACTGCACCGGTAAATACAATCGCCTCGGCTTGAGTTTGTTTCATTATTTCTTTAACCGTGTAACCAACAAAATCGGAGCTTAGTTTTTTATTACCACTACCTAAGGTTTCCGGATGGCAATGCCAAAAAAGAACGATTCCTAATGCTGTTTTTGTGTTTACCTTGTTGAATTTCAAAGTTAATAGTTCATCCATTTTTACTATGGGTGGCCTTCCATCATGTAGAAGTTCAGGAAGAGAAACTGCAGCAATTTCAGTGTCGCAGGGCGTGAGATTTTTAGCGGCATCTCTAATCGTGCTTACCGCTATTTTTTGAAGCGAAAGCAAATAGTCTGGGTCAGTTCCGGATTGAAAAGGAGTTTGCCCCCAAAGTCCCAAAGTATCCGGGCCTTCGTGGGAATGGGTGCAGGAAAACATGACATTTTCAAAATCTTTTAATTCCTTACGGATTTCATCAACTTGATCTTTAAATAAACCAATTAAATCTGCACTAACAAAGGCGTATTTCTTACCTTCAGCTTTAAGTACCATGGCCCTAATATATATGGGGTCACTAATGCCCTCTGCTTTTCGATTGTGGCCAAAACCGGCAATATATACAGGTTTAATCCCGATTTTGGGGGTGGCATCACCCTTTGAAAATCCAACCTCTAATTTTGTACCTAGGGTCTTGGTCGTTTGGGAATTTACAGGAATAATGAAAATAATAGAAAAACCAGTCGCTAAAAAAAGTAATTGTAGCTTGTTCATATTTAGGATGACTCTCTTTAAATATTGCCTGAATGCCTATTAATCATCAGATAGGTTATTTCATAGTTTTAACAATTTTGCAACGGATTACCCTGTTTACACTTGTCGCTTCGGGCAAACAAAGAATAGGATTAAGTATCGAATGTTTTTGATTATTGCTTATTTAGCTTGGGCGAGGATTGCCAATGTCTTTCAAATTAAGGCTTTTACAGGTTTTTATTCTTTGCTTCTTTTTGGGGTCGGTGCAGGGGTTCCAAGATTCTAAACAAGCTCAGGTTAAAAAATGGATTGATGAACTGGGTGATGCCGACTTTACTACCCGTGAAAATGCTCATAAAAATTTGTGGAAGGCTGGTAGTGATGCCGAGGAACAACTAAAAGTTGCCTTGAAAGGTGATGATGCAGAAATCCGAAAGCGATCTTTGGAACTACTGGAAAAATTTAAGTGGGGGATTTATCACGATTCACCAATTGCAATTATTGATTTGATTCAAGCTTATCAATCTGGAACGTTGCAAGACAAAGAAAAGTCGATTGCCAAATTAATAGAGATGGGCGGTCTGGGTGTCAAATCTGTAATTAAAATCATTAATGCTGAAGAACAGGAAGAAGTTAGGAATTCCGTACTTTCTTATGCATCCAAATCAGTAAGCAAAGTCATTCCTTATTTGATTGAGAAAAACGAATTTAAATTCCTAGATCAAATTCTGCAAATGATGCTCGAAAACAGAGCAGAGGGCGTATTCTCGAATTATGCGGTTTACGCTATTCTTTCTGCATCGACAGATAAAATAATCAATCAGCTTTCTAAAAATAAACCTCCAAAAATCAGTGATGAAATAAATAAAGAGATTCTTGCTTATTTGTATCGAAGCAAGGGGGAACATAATGATGCCCTTAAATTTGCTAAAGAATCTAAAAACCCGGAACTCTATACCCAGTTGGCACTCGAAGCTTCAAAGTGGAAAGCTGTATTGGATACGGATCATTTTCCAGATGATTTACTCTTGGGGAAATTAGGGTACAAACTTGCGATGTATCGTTTGACTAACGAAAAGACGGAATTTGACGGAGCAAAAAAAACTCTTCTGGAAATCGCTGAAGAATTAACGGGTAAAGATAAGAATGGTGTCGAATCTACGGAGCAATTATTTCAGGCAGCGAAAATCGCCCTGTTGAATTACATCGTACCTGAAGGGATTGATTGCTTATTGAAAAACAAGAAACGCATGATGGTTGCAGAGATTTATGCCAGCCGTTTTGAGTTCGATAAAATCAAATCCCTAATTGAAGAAGCTAAAAATGAAAACGCGAAGGATGTTCCATCTCTTGAAATTCATTGGGCAAAAATTCTTTACGGGCTTGGGGAAAAAGAACAGGCTTTGAAAATCCTTGATCAATATAGCAGTCGAATCGCTGATAAATCTGAAGGAGATTGGCCTTTAAAGTTGGTTCATGCTTGGATTCTTATCAAGAAAAGAGATCGGGCTTTGGATGATGCTGCAAGTTATTTGCAAAAAATAGAGCATCGTGAAGCTTCTGGCAGAATGTTAAATAAAATGTTTGGTGATGATTCCGAGTTTTATGACCCTTTGTTTCGGTTCTTCTTTAAGAAGAAAATCACTGAAACTGCACAGGGGGTCATCAAGCAGATTAATGATTTGCACGACAAGAAATTAGAATCCAAGGTTGTTGTAAAACTGGTTGATGACCTTCTGGAGTACGCTTCAACGGTTACCGCTGAAGAAAGTGTTAGTTTGAAAAATGCAGCCGGTGCAATTCTGAAAAAATATGGTTTAGACGAGAAACTTAAAGAGTTGGCAGATAAGTTTGGCAGTGAAACAATACTGCTTTCCCTCGGGGACTTATACGCAGAAAAAAAGGAATGGGCCAAAGCACGTGATTCATTCAAGGTTGCATGGGATAAAGATAAATCCAAATCGATTATCGCCTTTATGATTGCAAAAATGGAAGAAAACATTGGTGATAAAGCGCAAGCTTCCAAATGGAAGGATGTATCCACTTGGGCCCCCCTTGGCAATGAGCAGGTAAGGCTTGATTTTGCTTATGCCTTAGGCAAAAGAAACTATATGGACGATGCCCTTATTCAATTTGATTTAGTTTCGAAAACGGGTGAACCAGGTTCTTACAGTGTGGGTGCATCTTCCAGGGCACTTGCTAGCAGGCTAATTGAAAAAAAGAGCTTTGAAAAAGCTGCTGATGGATATGAACTTGCTATGCTTCGATGCATGACTCCCTTTGTTTCATTCACCCAAAGTCAGGCCTATGTTAATGTTCCTTCTCTAATTGCAAGATTGCGATGCCGATCTGCAATTGAGAATGGGGACTTTGATAAAGTAGATTCCTTTGCTGCCAA
>JAPLNF010000289.1 GCA_026692965.1 Planctomycetota bacterium | reverse complement strand
TTCCATGCGTTCAGTAACCCAAGGGGGTACAGGCGTTGGGGTGAAAATCCCCATGGAAAAAGGCATGCAGCCTGTAACGCTTAAAGATAAGGCAGCGATTAACCCGCCTACAATGTGTTTTTTTCTGGTTTTCATATCGGACACCTTTCTACAACTAAAACGCACCCGGGTTTCCCGTTCCCGCTTAAAACCATTTCTCTTCAATCGAGGTAATGGCATGGAGTATCTGCAAGGTTTTTATCGACGTAACGAAAGTGTCAACTTTAACGATTGCACCAAAGATTCGTGTTTTAAGTTTTATCCATGTGAAAATGGGGGGTATAATGCTGAATAGGAAGTTCAAATTTCAATGTTTTACCTTGGTCGAACCCAATGAACCATTTATTGCTAAAGTTTCAGGACACACAAAACCAGATCAGGGAACTGCGATCTTTTGGCCCTGCTCCTATTCTTTTGGTTTTTCTCAGGCATTTGGGCTGAGTGCTTTGCAGAGCCCATCTGGGCGATATCCGTGATCAATACCCATTGTTCAAAGATATTAATGCGACAGTTGTCGCAATCACTTTTTCTTCACCCGTCGAGGCGCTTAAACTCGTTCAAGAGTTAAATTTGCCCTTTCCTTTGGTAAGCGATTCGCAAAAAGAAGCATACAAGGTATTCGAATTGGGCTCTGCCCAGTGGAAGGATTTTCTGTTACCCAAAGTGCTGTGGAAGTTTATGGGAAGAATATTAACAGGATGGCTACCATCCTTGGGCTATTCCAAGGATGACTTATTTCAATTGGGTGGTGATTTCGTATTGGATGAAAAAGGTGAAGTGGTATATGCGTTTAAATCTTCATCGCCTGCCGACCGGCCAACGATCCAGTTTTTACTGGATCAATTGCAAAAGGCGCGGGCTAGTGAGAACTAATCATCATTTTCATTGTCAATGATTTCGATGCCATGCTCTTCGAGCAGGGTCAATAATTTGTCAAGTCGTTCGGGGTCGGACTTTTCTTTTGTAACAGCATTAAACACTTGCTGAAAAGTAACAAATCCTTTGCTTTCACCAATTTCAAGCAAGCTCTTAAGCGTTTCTTGCGTGGTACTCATTGCCAACTCCATTTGGAAAAGGATTTCTACCTTTAAAATCCATTCAATTATTGTAACTGCAATCAAGTGATTGTGCTAGTGTCATAACTAAAATTACTTAAAATCATTAAGATTTTGTGGTGGCTATAGCTTGAAGTGTTCTCGTACTAATCATGGATGATAGAATGAAATTCGCAAATCATAGCTCTATCTGTAAAACTTTTTTGTTTCTTGCTTCGTCTTATGAGTGTGAACCATGAAACGCCCTAACATCACCGAGGATGGAAGTGCCCCATTGAAGTTGGATACTAATCAATCCAATAGCGAGCGGTTATTGGCGACCTTTAATCAAATAAGGGACGAGCTGACCAGTACCCTTTGGTTTATTCTTGGGAATAAAGATGATGCCCAAGATATCGCCCAAGATGCGTTTCTACGGTGTTGGAAAAAACAAGATGCCCTGCCTGATGTGCTAAATCTAAAAGCATGGATTTTTAAAGTGGCAATCAATGCCGCCAAGGATCTACGTAAAAGTGCATGGAAGCGCAAAACACGAACAATGCCCGAAGAGGATGTCCTGATGTATAAAAGTGCTGTTTCCCCATTGGAATCGCTCCAAGAAAACGAAATGGTTGCGCAATTGCGCACCGCCCTAATGGACCTCCGCCCTGAAGAAAAAGAAGTTTTTCTGCTCAGGCAAAATGCAGAAATGACTTACGAGCAAATTGCTGAAACTGCAAACCGGCCCGTAGGCACCATTAAAACGCAGATGCGATCTGCGTTGCAAAAACTAAAGGTGGCCCTTTCCTGATTTTTAATACTTATTAGCGGTCAACAAATTATTTGCCGGAGATTTCTAAAATGTGGAACTGTAGTAATACCGAAGATAAACTGTTTGAATATCTTTATGGCCTGCTGGATGATCAGGATCAATCATTGCTTTCTTCCCATTGCACAGAGTGCGCGGTATGTGGCGAAAAGCTAAAGAAGGCCTTGTCGCAAAAAGAGATTCTGGTGAAAGCTTCGAAGGCCCAGTTCCCCGAAGTTAAATTTACTCCACCTAAAGATGTTGCAAAAGAATTACAGCAGGCAAAAATACTCCAGTACGGTGCATCTGCGGTGCCCGGTATGCAGAATGCCCGGATCTGGATGTGGGCGGTTGCTTCGGTGCTTACGCTTGGTATTGGAGTACCTGCAGGCATTGGTATTTATGATTTCATAGGTAATTCCACGGTTGTCGAGCATCATCAGCAATATGCCGCCAGAGTTCAATCCAACTTTAATGTAAAAGCTAAAGCGGTAGTGCAATTGCAGAACGAAGGTATGGCCAAGGCAAATCAAGCCATCGAAGAAGTTCAAAAAAAGCAACTTAAAGTATTGGTAACAGGGCCTGCGACCTTGCAGCCCGGGGCACCCAACAGCTACCAGATTCTTACGCAGGATAATTTGAGCAGGCCTGTCGAAGCTCGGGTTGAAGCTTTTGTTGAAGATAAAGCAAATCCAGGCACCAGATTTCCTGTCGCATCCCAGCTTACTAGGCAGGGGCAATTGCAGATTGTTGTGCCTCCAGATTTGCCACTGCGGGCTGGAAGTAATCCCACGCTTATCGTTTCGGCAAAAAGGGAATCAGGCGCGCAGCTTGAAATCAAGGAGGGGCTGCAGCTTGCTTCCGCAGTTTATGTTGCTCATCTTTCAACTGATAAACCGATGTATCAGCCTGGCGAAACCGTTTATTTTCGTGCCCTGGTTTTAGAGCGATTCAGCTTAAGGCCGCCCTACGAAGATTTTGCGCTTAACTTTGTTTTAACGACCCCCACTCAGGAACAAAAGGTTGTTGGGCAGGGTGGTGGTGGCCTTTCACGCCCTGATAAACCAGCAGAGTTTATCAAAGGCCCCGATGGTAAACCTTTGAAAGGTGTTGGTTCAGGTGCATTCTTGATTGACCCGACTGCGCCCGGTGGGGAATACATCCTTACGGTTAAGGATCAGTCAGGCCGTTTCCCTGATCAGGTTCGTAAATTCATTGTTAACAGATATCAAAAATCAAATATTAATAAAGAGCTAGATTTTAATCGTAGGTCTTACGGGCCGGGCGATGAAGTTATCGCCAACTGCAAGGCTGCTTCCTCTGATGGTAAGCCCTTGTCGGGTAAGCCAGTGCTTGCTTCCATTAATTTGGATGGCGTGCAAATAGGTGTGGATGGCAACCCAAATGCTGGTCAGGTTCGTTTTCAAACAGACTCATCTGGAAGAGTTGCATTGAAGTTTAAGTTGCCCGCGGTTATTCAAAAAGGCCAGGCTAGTATTTCTGTGGTGTTTGATGATGGTGGTAATACCGAAACCTTGGTGAATCCTGTCCCTGTTGTTGTTAACAAACTGGATATGGAGTTTTTTCCTGAGGGTGGCGACTTGATTCAAGGAATTAAAAGCAGAATTTATTTTCAGGCTAGAACACCTTTGGGCAAGCCAGCAGATGTGGTTGCCTCAGTTTTTGAAAACGGGATTGAGATTTTGAATCAGGTTAAAACCCTGACCGATGAAAAAGAGCCTGGTATTAATCAGGGGTTGGGAAAGTTTGAGTTAACTCCAAAAAAAGATGCTAGTTATGAAGTAAAAATCACCAGTCCGATGGGTATGGCGGGTAGCTTTAAATTGCCTGCTGCTAAAGATGCAGGAACCGTTTTGCGTGTGGTCGATAACATTGTAAAGCCCGGTCAACCCCTCAAGGTTGAAGTGAATTCAACCGTTAAATCCCGCTTGATGGTGGGCGTGTATTGCAGGGGGCGGTTGTTGGAATCCATCTATTTGGATCAAGGCAAGACTTCTGCAGATATTAATCTTTCTGATCCGATTGGCGGAGTTTGCAGGGTGACTGTTTTTGAAGAACGCCTTGCGGTTCCCAGAACTAGAACGCTAATTCCTGTAGCAGAAAGGCTCTTTTTTAGAGCCCCTGCAGAATCACTCAGAATTAAGTTGGTCCCCGATCAAGCCAGTTATGTTCCGGGCCAGAAGGTAAAACTGAAAATCGAGACTGCTGATGAATTTAGCAAATTAGCCTCTTCAATAATCATGCTTGGGGTTGTTGATAAAAGCGTGCTAACCATGGCGGACGAAAAAACCGCACGCACAATGCCCACCCATTTTCTTCTCACCACTGAAATCCGCAAATCGCAGGATCTTGAATACACCGATGTTTTGCTAGGCGAGCATCCACGGGCTTCCGAGGCTTTAGATTTGTTGCTTGGTTCGCAGGGTTGGCGCCGCTTTGCTGAGCAAGACCCTTCGAAATTTCGACAAATGCACAAGGAAGAAGCGGATAATTTACTCGTTACCATTGGGCAGTCCTCCACCCAGTCTAAAGATCTTGCAATGGAACCGGTGGACAAAATTTTTACCGAGTATCAGAAAAAAATAAACGATGCACAGGCTGAAGCTGATAAAGCGCTTCAAGCCAAGAACGCTGCAGAGCCTTCGCCTGCGGTGTTACTTGCGATTAGCAAATTAAATGCCTGGAAGAGTTTCTTTGAAAACTTGAAGGAAAACCTTTTTAAAATGGTTGGAGCTTTGATCCTTTTGCTTGCTGCTGGCCTTGGAATTAATGGCTTGATTTATAATAGAAAAGGCAGAATTGTTATAGGGTTTGGCTTTAGTTTGATGGGCCTTGCATTGATGCTTTCCCCTTTGGGAATGATTAAAGATGGTGGGCAATTTGCTTTGCGAAATGGGCCACCCCCAGCCATGGATGCAGCGGGGGCAATGCCTGTCGCTGCAATGAAGATGGAAATGCTAAGGGATGATATCAAAGAGATGGCAGCCATGCCTTTGCCCTTAGCGATGAAGCCTGACAATATTGCGGGCGGTTTAAATGTCCAAAATCAAGCACCTGGCATTGCTGCGAATTTCGGAGCCAAGCCTGGAATGATGGCTGCGAAAAATCGTAATTTGAATGAGGACAAAAAACTTTTTGCTAACGAGGGTATTGCTGACAGAAGAGGCTTGGCTAACAATCAAGAGCGCAAAAATAACCAGCAACAAGCTGCGAATGGTGTAAATGGCCAGTTAATGCAGCAAGAGCAGGTACTGCGGTTAGAGAAAAATGCCTTGGGAAGGCCTGCTGCTGCTGCTGCTCCCATGCGAAGGCTTCAGGCACAATTTGTAATGTCGCCCATGGTGGTTCGTGAATATGCCCATGAAAGAACGCAAGGCGAAAGGCCCGAGCTTCGCACTGATTTTTCGGAAACCCTTTGTTGGAAGCCCTTCATCATCACTGAAGATGGTAAAGCAGAGGCTGTTTTCGACTTAAGTGATTCCGTTACAAGTTTTACCGCGACTGCTTTTGCCCACACCTTGGATGGCAGACTTGGATCTGCAAAGAT
>JAPLNF010000288.1 GCA_026692965.1 Planctomycetota bacterium | reverse complement strand
CTGTTGGTGCAGCGGAAATTTTGAAGGCTCTCAAAGCGAAGAATCTTATGATCGAAGAAGAGATGATTCGTCTCGAGGGTGCCATCAAAGAAACCGGCATCTATGCTGTTAAACTGAATCTTGGTTACGATATCGAAACAGAACTTACTGTTGCTGTAATTCCCGGAAAGTAATTTAGATTAGCCCTCATTCAACCGGGGCGCATATCTTCCCGGGAAGTCACTTGCCGGGAGGATTCCCATGGCTTCTGCCAGTTATGAAAGTTCGGGCTCGGGGCGACTCTTGCCCCAAAGCCTTGATTCTGAACGATCCGTTCTAGGTAGTATGTTCAGAAGCAACGACGTCATAGGCGATGTTGTACAAATTCTAAATGTTGATAACTTCTATTCTGACGCCCACCAAAAAATCTATAAAGCCATGATCGTTCTTTACGAGGCAGGCAAACCAGTAGATTTAGTGGTTCTCACCGAAGCCCTTAAACTAGCCAATCAAATAGATGATGTTGGAGGCTATGGCGCCTTGGCCGAACTTTGGGATGCTGCACCCACCGCTGCTAATGCTGTGCACTACGCTCATATAGTTCGCGACCGCTCGATTGTGCGATCCCTCATTAATGTTGGTAATGAAATCCTTCGGGATGCTTATGACCAAGTTGGTCCAGCTGATGAATTGCTGCATCAGGCCACAGGAAAAATGCTTGATGTTGCAGAGCGCGGTGTAACAGGCCGTGTCTATGGCATGGATAAAATGCTGGAAGAGACCTTTGATCGTATTGACCAGCGTCAGACACGCGGTGGCTCTTCGATTAGTGGGATAAGTAGTGGTTATCCAGATTTGGATGAGGTAACTGCAGGGTTTCAGAATAGCGAAATGATAATTATCGCAGCGAGGCCATCGGTTGGGAAAACCGCATTTGCATTGAACTTGATTCGCAATATTTCTGTAGATGAGAAAGCGACGGTTCTGTTTTGCTCGTTGGAACAATCGCGGGTTGAAATTGTTGAGAGGCTATTGTGTTCCCATGCGCGAGTTGATGCCCAGAAATTGCGAAAAGGTTTGATGAATGCTGAAGATATGGAAAGGCTGATAGCAGCCAGTGGTGTAATGAGAAACGCCAAGATTTTTATTGATGACTCGCCTGGTCAGGGTATGCTTCGAATAGCAGCAAATGCTAGGCGATTGAAGTTAAGAAATGATCTAAAAATGGTGGTGATCGACTATTTACAGTTGATCGAGCCAGAAAATCGTAGAGACCCTAGGCAGGAGCAAGTGGCTCAAATTAGCCGCAGGTTAAAGGGATTGGCTCGCGAACTTTCTATCCCCGTTATCGCATTGGCTCAGGTGAATCGTTCTTCTGAAGATAGGCAAGATCACAAGCCGAGACTTTCGGATTTGCGTGAATCGGGTAGTATTGAGCAAGATGCAGATACCGTGATACTTTTGCACCGACCTGAAAGGTTTGAGCCTGGGCAGCATGAAGGCCTCACCGAAGTGATCATAGGAAAACAGCGTAACGGGCCCGTGGGTGAAATCACCCTAACCTTTAACAAAAACATGATGCGCTTTGAGAACTTTGCGGTAGGCGTGCCTTTTGACAACTAACAAGGATGGAGCCCAGGGATGAATCGGGTTGGAATCGGCCACGATACGCACAGGCTTGAAGCAGGAAGAAAGCTAATTCTTGGCGGGATATTAATTGAATACCCGCGTGGATTAGCTGGCCATAGCGATGCCGATATTGTGTTGCACGCCCTTACTGATGCGATACTTGGGGCTGCTGGCCTTGGGGATATAGGCGATGCCTTCCCCGATACGGATTCTGCTAATAAAGATGTGGATTCCTCAATCTTTCTACAACATTCACTGGCTCAAATTGCAACTCTGGGCTGGCATCTTATTAATGTAGATGTCATTATTTTTGCTCAGGAGCCAAAATTGGGAATGGTGAAATCTCGTATCAGAGATAATCTGGCCCGATTGCTTTCTTTGGATGGCTCGTGTGTGAATGTTAAAGCGAAGACTGGTGAAAAAGTTGGTTTTATTGGAAGGGTAGAGGCAATGAGTTGCCAGGCGGTGGTTCTTTTGGGTCGTTCCTAGAGTTGGAACAGGTCGTTTAGTAAAGGATTATGCATGCAGATTAAAGTTTACAATACGCTTACACGCCAAAAAGAAGATTTTCAAACAATGCAACCCGGTAAGGTTGGCATGTATGTTTGTGGCCCCACGGTTTACAAGCCTAGCCATGTTGGGCATATGGTGGGCCCCGTCATTTTTGATACCATCAAGCGCTACCTTTCTTATCTTGATTATCAGGTCAACTTTGTTGTTAACATCACCGATGTTGATGACAAGCTGATCGTCGAATCAAAAAAACAGAATACTACGGTCACTGAACTCGCTGAAAGGGTGACTGCAGATTATCTTGCCAACCTCAAGAAACTTCAAGTTACGGGCATCGATCACTTTCCAAGAGCCACTCATTATATTGGCGAAATTCAATCGATGATCGGCGGCTTGATTGAAAAGGGCTTTGCTTACGCATCGATGGGCGATGTCTATTTTGATGTTTCTAAAGATGAAGATTATGGAAAGCTTTGCAACCGGGATCCTGAACAACTTGAGGCGGGTGCCCGGATTGAAATTAACGAACGAAAAAGGAACCCCGGCGACTTTGCGCTGTGGAAAGGCGCTAAGCCAGGCGAACCGATGTGGGATAGCCCTTGGGGATCTGGAAGGCCAGGCTGGCATATCGAATGCTCTGCAATGAGCATGAAATTATTGGGCGAATCATTTGATATGCATGGTGGAGGGCTGGATTTGCAGTTCCCTCATCATGAAAATGAACTGGCACAATCCGAATCATTCACAGGAAAAACTTTTGCCCGATATTGGCTTCATAATGGGTTGATGAAGACGGGCGATAAGAAAATGTCGAAGAGCGAAGGTAATGAAATCGTAGTTACCGAGTTGTTGAAAAAGCATCAGCCAGAAACCCTGAGGTATTTGCTTTTAACATCGCATTATCGCAGCCCTATTGAATATAGCGAAGATCGCTTGCTGGAATTGCGTAGATCGCTTGATTCTTTTTATCGGTTCTTTGATCGGGTTAAACGCATCAGCGGTAATAGCTTTTATCAGGTTGTTGGGAAGTTAAAGCACCAGCCTACGCCTCAGGGGCTTTCCGCTTTTCTTGGTGAAATTTATAAGCTTCGAGATGCTTTTCTGGATGCATTCTCAGACGATTTTAACTCGGGCGGTGCGCTGGGTACCTTGCACGAATTTCTGAATGCTTTAAATCGCTTTGCAGATCAATCGAAGATTGAAACCCCAGAGGCCAATCCCGAATCCAAGGTTGAATTCCTTGCTGCTGTTAGTGTTTTCAGGGAAATCACTCAGATTCTTGGACTGTTTCTTGAACCACAAGAAGCTGCAACCGCTCAAGGTAATAATCAGTTGATGGATGGGGTGATGACTCTCCTGATTGATATTCGGGCTGAGGCCAGGAAGGCAAAGAATTTTGCCTTGGCTGATCTGGTTCGTAAAAGGCTGACCGAGTTAAACATCACTTTGGAAGATCGGCCCGGAGAAACCGGCTGGCGCGTTGGGCCTTAAACAGCCTTTCATTGGCTTTTCATGGAAGAACTCATGGCAATTGCCTCTTCGAATATCCGTGAATTACAGCCTCAGACTTTTACAAGAGTTCTGGGGATTGATCCCGGGTTGCAGGTTACTGGGTATTCAGTTTTGGAGAAAATTGGGCAGGGCGCCAAGCTTCTTGAAGCTGGTATCATTTCCACTAAAGATTCGGGAAGCAAATTACTGCACGTTCGGATAGCTTCCCTTTACGAAAGTTTGATGGAAATTATCGAACAATTTAAACCTCAATCCATGGCTGTGGAACAACTGTTTTCCCATTATAAACATCCCCGTACTGCGATTTTAATGGCTCACGCTAGGGGGGTAATTCTCCTTGCTGCTGCACAATATAAATTGTCTGTCACTAGTTATAATCCTACCCGCGTTAAGAAATCTTTGACAGGCAGTGGCAGGGCAGGGAAGTTGCAAGTGCAATGGGCCATTCAAAGGGAATTAGGGCTGGTAGATTTGCCTGAACCTTCTGATGTTGCAGATGCCATGGCTATCGGCCTTACTCATATTCATGCAATTTCTTTAGAGAAGCCGGAGCTTTTATGATTAGCAAGATCACCGGCATATTGAACAAGGCCGAAGAAGAAGAAGCCCGAATTCAAGTTGGGGCCTTCGAATATCAAGTCCTAGTTACCGAATTGGTCCGCAGGCAGATACAAGATCGTATAGGGCAGGAAATATCTCTGCATACCCTTCATTTTTTTGAGGGTAATCCAGTTCAACAAGGTCGCATGATCCCAAGATTGTTGGGCTTTCTTCATGAATCTGACATGAGCTTTTTTGAGCTTATTTGTACCGTGGATGGCATCGGAGTCCGTAAAGCAATTCGGGTTATTGCTATGCCAGTCGACCAGATTGCGGACGCCATCCAGCGTTCAGATACCAAATGGTTAACGACATTGCCTGGGATAGGGCCAGCGATGGCGGAAAAAATTGTTGCGGGGCTCCGGAAAAAAGTTGCTACCTTTGCTTTGGCCCATGGAGGCTTGAAAGCCATTTCTGGTGGCCCAGATACAGGCAATGACAAGATTTTTGCAGATGTGTTTAACGCATTAATGGCGCTTGGTTTGGGGCCTTCCGAGGCCAGACTACGCATCGATAAATTAATTGCATCGGGCAAGGTGCCTGCCTCTGTTGAAGATGCGATCAATGCTGTTTTCAAAGGTTCCTGATTTGGAATTGAAAGATTAAATTATGGCTCGACAACCTATACTTCAGCCCGATGCATCTAAGGATCCGAAAGAACATGACTCGGCGTTACGCCCTCGTTGGTTGCGAGAGGTCATTGGTCAAAAGGCGGTAGTGCAAAGATTACAGATAGTATTAAAGGCATGTAAGAAACTAAAGGAACCGCTTTCACACATGCTTTTCGATGGCCCTCCGGGTTTGGGGAAGACGACCTTTGCCACCGTTTTACCAAATGAAATGGGAACGGCTTTGCAGCTTACCTCTGGTCCCGCTTTGACGAAACCAGCGGATCTTCTTCCTTTCTTAACCAACTTGGAAGAGGGCTCGATTCTTTTCATTGATGAAATCCATCGCCTTCCCAGAACGGTTGAAGAATTTATTTATCCTGCAATGGAAGATTTTCGTGTTGATATCGTTTTGGGCGAGGGTATGAACGCCAGAACGATCAGCCTAAAGTTAAAGCGCTTTACCTTGATTGGAGCAACCACCCGCAGTGGTATGCTTTCGAGTCCATTGCGTGACCGCTTTAAAATGCATGAGCACTTGGAGTTTTATTCGCCTGCCGAACTTGCAGAAATTCTGATGATCAATGCCAAGAAGTTAAACACACCTATTACTGAAGAGGCTGCCCAAGAGATCGCTATTCGAAGTCGTGGTACCCCAAGAATTGCTAATTCTAGATTATGGTGGACTAGGCATTTTGCTGCAAGTGAGGGGGATGGGAGTATTGATTTGGCGATTGCTAAAACAGCTTTGGCGATGGCAGAAGTTGACCGAGCGGGATTGGATAAACAAGATCGCAGGTACTTGGAAACACTTATCGGAGTTTTTGCAGGTGGCCCTGTTGGTATCGAAGCTTTAAGCGCTACTATGAATCTTCCAGTCGATACACTCAGTGATGAAATCGAACCCTACCTGCTTAGGGAACAATTCACGATTCGAACTCCCCGTGGCCGCATCGCTACTAGTAAGGCATATAGCCTTCTAGGAAAGGAAGAGCCCGTCAAAGAAAACGCAGAAGATGACACTCCTTCTCAGCCTTCACTGTTTTAGCCATAGTGTACAAACGATCAAAAGTTATTGTATTTAGAATGGATTTTAGTAGTCATTCCAATTATTCACCATAAAATTTCCGTATCTTGTTATGCTATCTGATTTAATGTAAAGTAATTATTTACATGATTATCTCTTTTTGATATAGTTGGGCTAGCAAGATTTAGTTTGGAGACGGTTCTAAACTAACACTTAATGTCTAAGTTGAGAGATGTGGATGGCGAGAACGCTAACACTAATGTTTCGCAGAGACCCTTCCAAAGATCGTTTGGAAGAAAAGATTCCTTTTGAAGGCTATAATATTTTATGGCCCGATGGGACCGCTGCTGAACTAGCAATTGACGCACTTTGTAAGCACGGCCAACGTTTGCTTGGTTTGGGCAAGTACTTACAGGGTTGCAATGAAAAAATGATTGATATGAAGTTCTTTCCGTTAAAAGGTAAGGACGATCCTCTTACGCGAATCCCTGGTCATAGGGTTCGTCGTTTTTATCTCCACAAGTTAGATAACTCGGGTCGGGTTCATTTTTTTGATGGTACACCAACTTCTGTGGTTACCGTAATCGGGCGAGATGAAATCGAAGTTGTTGATTGGTTGGGCTTAGGAACCATGACTGAAAACGAGATTCAATGGTTTGATCTCGCCGCAACACCTTCCGAAGCCGACTTCAGGGTTGAACTTGACGAAGTCAAGGAAGCAACTCCATTGGCCGATGTAAAGTCTTATGTCGAAACGACATGGGATAAAACTCTTGCAGAATCATCTTGGCAGAGGCGCTAGATTTAGCCCCCAATTGCATGCATGGTTCTTAAGGGCTTTATAAATTCTTTCGTATTAAACTGATGACCTGCCCATTTAGAAATAACACTCGTTTCTAGCATTGTTAAAATGCTTTTTTCATCCACTTCTGGTCTAAGAAATGGCCTTATATCTATTTCTTCTAAGGCAAAGAGGCAGTTTCGTAACTTTCCCTCGGCAGTTATTCGAATCCGATTGCAGCTTTGGCAGAAGGGTTTTGATACCGAGGCTATTATGCCCACTTTTCCTTTGCCATCTTCATAAACAAATTCCATGGCGGGCGCCATTGGGTCATAATTGGTTGCTGGCACCAATGGACCAACTTCTTTATCGATTTTTTCGAGGATTTCGTGGGCAACCATTACCTTTGCCTTTTCCCAAGGGTTGGCCCCTATAGGCATATATTCAATGAATCGAATTTCTATTTGCTTCTCGCGGGCAAATTTCGCCAAGGTAACTACTTCGTCGTCGTTGATCCCGTTAATGCAAACAGTGTTTAATTTGATACTTTGAAACCCTGCATTTATGCCTGCATCGATACCTTCAAGAGTCTGCTCCAAGCCATCTCTTTTACAAAGATCCTTAAATCGATCTGGGAGCAAGGTGTCGAGGCTAATAGTGATGCGGTTTAAACCTGCCTGTTTTAAAGCCACAGCTTGGCTCTTTAGCAGCATTCCGTTGGTGGTAAGGCTAAGATCCTTAATTTCCTTTATCTGTGATAGGAACCCCACCAAGGTCGAAAGATCTCTACGTAGGAGTGGCTCGCCCCCTGTAAGCCTTACTTTGTTGACTCCCCGAGATACTGCGATTTTTACAAAGGCAGTGATTTCTTCAAAGGAAAGCAGTTCTTTGCTATCGAGAAACTGAACATCCTCAGGCATGCAATAAACGCAGCGTAAATTACAGCGGTCGGTAACGCTAATACGAAGATTATTGTGAATCCGCCCAAAAGTATCCACGAGATTGCCAAAGCTTGCAGCTTGAGTATGGTCTTTATTAATGAGGGGGTCGTGTATTGGTAAGGGATTCATTGGTTTCCAAGGCTCGTCGATCGTTGGGGTTAATTTTTAGGATGAATCCAGTTAGACACACCTTTAGGGCTGGTTTCCTTTTTCCAAATCGGAACCACTTCTTTTATCTTATTCATTATTTGCTGACAGGCTGCAAAGGCATCGGCCCGATGGGGGCAACTTACGCAAACAGCAATACTTGTTTCACCCGGATGAAGTATGCCTAAACGGTGAATTATTTCGATTTTTTGAATGCCCCATTTGGAAGTAGCCTCTGCAGCTATTTCAATCAATGTTTTTTCAGCAAGTGGAGCAAAGGCTTCATATTCCAGAAACAAAGTCTGCTCAGTTCCAGTAATTTCTCTGACAGTTCCAAGAAAAAGTACGATCGCCCCGGCGGACTTGGTTCGACAATTTTCAACCATTTCTTCGTGTGCAATAGGCTCATTCGTTAATTTAATTCGCATGTTCATTAAACCTTATCCGCCACTAACTGCTGGTAAAAATGCTACGTCATCATTTTCGACAAGTAGAGTATCCGTAAGTACTAATATTTCGTTTACCGCAAAGGCAGCTCTGGTTGCTAGGCTTTCAAGCTTCGGGAATTTTTCTATTAGTATCGCTCGTAGGTCTGCAATACTAGTAAGGGCGGGTATTTGCATTTCCAAGCGGTTTTGGCCCACAATATCTCGCGCTCCTGCAAAGAATACAACGGAAATTTTAATCATGGTAACCTTTTTTCCGCCAGCTTGGGCACCATTTTCGATAACCCGGGCATTAAGCCGTAAGCGAGTGCCAGCAGTTGTGCAGGGTGAAGGGTTTGTTTGGTTCCAACATCCTCCATTTGAATTCTACATGCGCTGCATTCGGTGGTTCCCAATACCAAATTTGATTGTTCAAGATGGCTAAGCATGGGCTGGCCAATGCTCTTTGAAAGGCTCAGATTCGCAGACTTAAGCCCAAAAGTTCCAGCCATTCCTGAACAAGAATCGGTTAAAGCTTCGAGGTGAAGTTGGGGGATCAAACCAAGAAGTTGTGAAGTCACCAGAGGTTGGCCCAAAGCTTTGAGATGGCAAGGGACATGTTGCCCGACTCTTAAGTCGACGGGGGCGAAATCAGTTTTTAGCAGCCCTTGCATATGGAGGTTCCAAAGGAAGCTGGTGAATTCTTCCACCTTGCTAGCAACCAAATCCACATCAGGATCATCTAAAAGTCGCCCGGCATCCTGCTTGAAAAAAAGCGCAGCGGTGGGTTCCGAACAAATGATGGGATAACCTTCACGGGCTAAATCAGCAAAAATTCTGACATTTTGCCGTAAGGCCGTCCGTGCATAATCAATATCCCCTTGGGCCAGTGGCGCCATACCACAACCCACTTGACCTTCAGGAACATGAACTTCGATACCGTTGTGATGAAGGATAGCAACAATGGCTTCGCCAATGGAAGGGTCATGGTAATTAGCAAAGAT
>JAPLNF010000287.1 GCA_026692965.1 Planctomycetota bacterium | reverse complement strand
TACTACTTGCCACCGTTCCGCTCCTCACGATTACTCCATTATTCCCGATATAAAAAGAAACAGTAAGGATATTCACTTAGGAACCCACTGTCAAGATTCACAAAAATATAAGTGCAAAGCATCAAAACACATAAAATAAGGAATAATTGGTTCTTTTCAACAACAAACAAAAGAAAAACACTAATTAGGCAAAAAGACTAGGCAATTTTAAGGTTAAAAAGCAAACGGATTAAGCATATTTTTTAGTACTTCATTCGGGGCAGGGGAGTAAGAGTACGGTTCCATGGTGGAAGAAGCGCGTCCTTGACTTAAACTTCGCACTTTATCTGCATAATCAAATAGTTTTGCCATTGGAACTATTGCTTCAACAACCCTCATTTTGCCACGAATATGTAATTCGCGGATTTCGGCTCGCCTGGCATTTAGATCAGCGGTGATTGGCCCTAAATATTTTCAAGTTTCATGACAGGTTCTAATAAAATCATGTTGTCTTTTAGGGCTTTTTGAACTGCATCAGCCCCTGCAGATTGAAAAGCAACCTCGGTAGAAAGCTGTTCGTCCATTTTTGCACCGGTAATAATTGCTTGTACATTCATTACCGGGTAACCAAGTTCGCCTGATTGAAGCGCTAATTTAATGCCTTGTTCTGCAGCATTTAGTAGTATTTGGGTTAAATCATCAGGTTTAAGTTTGTGTGAAACTTTGATGTTATCTTCGCTTTTATCGGAATTGGGTGGGTAGGGGGAAAATTCGACCACAAGTTTCGCAAAAAGGCCAGCAGACCCGGATTGCCTGATGCATTCCCCTTCAACTCGCAATGCTTTTTTTAGGGTTTCGCGATAGCTTACTCTGGGTTTTCCTGCTCGAACTTTTAGGCGAAAATCCCGCTCCATCCTGTGTTGTTTTATTTCTAAATGAAGCATTCCCATACCGCTCATCAGGGTTTGCCCTGTTTCTGGGTCGATTTTAACAGAAAAAGTTGGATCTTCTTTTCGCAACATATTTAGAGTGTCGATCAATTTTTGTTTATCTGCGGAAGATTCCGGTTCAATTGAACGGCTGACGACAGCTTCTGCAAATTTAATTTTTTCTAACAGAATAGGATTTTGCGGATCGCAAATAGTGTCTCCGGTAATAGCCTCTTTCATACCAACTACGGCGACTATGTCTCCTGCGAAAGCTTCGGTTAATTCTGTTCTGCTGGCAGGGTCTGCAGCGGTGTGATAAATTTTTCCGACAAATTCTTTGACATCGCGACCGGTGTTAAGAACTCTACTTCCCACTTTTAATACACCTGAATAGATGCGAACAAAAAAAAGTTCCCCATGTGCATCAGATGTGATTTTAAAGACAATACCACAAAAAGGATCTTTAGTGTCGGAGTTCCTGTTTTCTTCTTTATCTTTCTTTTTAGGATTGATTCCTTTGACAGGAGGCCTGTCTAGCGGACTTGGGAGGTACCAGCTTACCCCGTCAAGTAAAGTTTGAATCCCAATATGTTCGCGACCACTCCCGCATAGCACGGGCTGAATGATTCTTTTAAGAGTCCCCTCGCGCAATACTTCACGAATCAGTTTCGTCGGAATTTCCATGCCTTCTAGGTAAAAAGTAGCTATGCGATCTTTCGAATCTATGGCACTGATTTTGTCGATAAGGTTTTCACGCCAAGTGTTTGCATAGTCTTGATACTTTTCAGGGATATCAAATATCCTGATTTTTTTTCCTTGGTTGGCTGGATCGAATTCGAGAGCTTTCATTTCGACAAGATCGATGATTCCATGAAAAGGATTATCGCTATCTTTAATAGATCCGCTTCCCATTGGGATGATGATGGGTACAGGTTTGGCTTCGAGTCGAGATGTGATTTCTGAAATTGCGTTTTCGAAGTTTGCGCCAACCACATCCATCTTGTTGATAAACACCAATCGAGGGACTTCGTATTTGTCTGCCTGTCTCCAAACAGTTTCGGACTGTGCTTCTACGCCTTTTTGAGCATCAAAGACTACAACGCAACCGTCAAGGACTCTAAGGCTGCGTTCGACTTCGGCGGTGAAATCGACATGCCCTGGGGTATCGATCAAATTAATTCTTGTTTCGCGCCATTGGAAGGGTATGCAAGCGCTGTAAATGGTGATACCGCGTTCTTGTTCTTCTTCATCGTAATCTGTGGTGGTATTGCCTGAATCAACGGCACCTAGCCTGTGAACGACGCCAGCATAATAAAGGACATGTTCCGTGGTTGTAGTTTTACCTGCATCGATGTGGGCAATAATACCAATGTTACGAAAGTTGGAGAGGTCGAGTTTTTCATTAGCCATTGGATAACTCAAGAAAGAAGAATAGAGGGGATTAAATAAAAAAAGGCCCGCTGGAATGAAATCCAGAAGGCCCGGTGATTTAAGCGGCTGGAAAATTTACCAGGCAAAATGAGCAAATGCTTTATTCGCATCTGCCATCTTGATGGTATTTTCGCGTTTGGACATGGCTTCACCTTCACGACGAAAGCCAGCTATGAGTTCATCAGCCAAGCGAAGGTACATAGGGCGGCCAACTTTATCACGAGCAGCGCCAACAATCCAGCGAATCGAAAGGCTTTGTTGCCTAGAGCGATTAACTTGCATTGGAACCTGATAAGTAGCACCACCAACTCGTTTGCTACGGACTTCAACAGTCGGCTTAACATGCTCAACAGCTTGGGTGAAAACTTCAAGCGGATCCATATCTGGAATACGCTTTTTGATTTGTGCCATCGCATCATAGAAAATGCGACAAG
>JAPLNF010000286.1 GCA_026692965.1 Planctomycetota bacterium | reverse complement strand
TTGGTGCGACTACGACGATGGATTCTTGCAGAAGTGGTCGGCGGACGGGACTTCGCCGTGGACCGTGGGCCAACTCGGAAAGGGGTATTCGGTTCCGGGAGAAGTCCGAACTCATCTCCGAGGCATCGCGGGCATCGCTCACGATTGCGTGGTCGCGATTGATAACGATGGAGGATCCAACACTCAGAAGCTTTTTGGTAAGCTCTCCTATGTCTGGGACTCCAATGGCCTCTTCGTCGGAGGGCTGATGGACTCAATGGAATCCAAAGACATCGCGAAGCACTGGTATCAACTGGGTGGCGAGTTCTGTCATGCCTCAGTCTCAACATTGCCCGACGGCGACGTGCTCTTCTTCGGCAATTGGGAGAATGAGATGCGGGTCTATCGCATATCGGGCTGGAACGGCTGGCAGCGGCAATCGGGTCGAGTGCGACTCACGGCACCTGCCGCCCCGCATACAGGGCAAGGTTTGACCGTCACATCTTTTGAAGACGCGGCGATGACGAAACAGCGAGAGGTCGCTATTGATCGACAGATCGACCGAACATGGAGCCCGACGAAACTTGCTCCCGGCGGCCTGCGTTGGACCGGCACGTTGCTGCCAACTTACGGCCCGGCCTATGTCGGCCCGTGGTCCGTGCGCGGCGACAAGGAATGCTTCGACGGTTCTTGCCAAGGTTCTCGTGACAACAACGCAAGCATCTCGTTTCGCTTTCGAGGTACATCGATCAGAGTTGTGGGCAAGACCGGTCCGAACTATGGCTTCGCCAACATTGATCTCGATGGTCAGCCGCAACCGCAGTTCGATGGCTATAGCTCCGAGGTAAAACGCGATGCAACGCTCTTTGCAAAGGACAATCTCTCCGACGGCGATCACGAGGTGACCGTGACCGTCGTTGGCTGGCATGGCAAACCTCGGAACAAGGCGTCGAGCGATTCGTGGGTCGATGTCGACAAATTCGTTGTCAACGGCCTCGACTACGACGACGCCGGACTGCCTCACACTTTCACCGCGCAAGCCGATGGGCAAATGACGCTCTGGCTCAATCGTTCAGAAATCCTCAGTCAGTCTGAGCCTCGATCAATTCGTCAAGAACTCACCAGCAAGCCCATCAAGATCCTACGGCAACAGATCCCGCTACAACTCAATTACAGCAACGCCACAGCCAACGGTGGCCTCCTGCTACAATGGTCGCACCCCTTTCAGCCCAAGCAGCCCATCGCGACATCGAGTCTCTACCCGCTAACACCTGGTGGCTACACTATCGAAAATCTGCGACACGCTGGAAACATCCCGTAACCGGTAATCGGCCATCAACTTAGTGGCCAAGTAGGTCAGGCAGACTCCCTGCGATGTGCGTCTCGTTAATGATTGATTAAAAACAACCATCAATTCAAAAAGTTCAGACTAAGCAAAAGGTAACAACCGAATCGTCAACAGTTCTTGGTCCGTGCTACTCGGCAGATCACTTGGGGTTGGATGTTGATAAACCCGGCCGCAGATCAGAAGGCCACGTTATCCAGTAGCATTAGAGAAGAAAAACAGGGAAGCCAATACACCCATAAATAATAAACTTGAATCACAAAACTCCCATTTGGCATTACGATGCAATTTCACCGCAACAGCACGAGGGTTAATACGATCCTGATCTTCATAACCTTTCAAATAAGAGGGTAACTCTACGCAATTATTATTAGGGGTTGATTGAACAAATTGATTTGATGAACAAATAACACCACTAAAACACCAAGAAACTGCTTGCGAGTCAAATCAACCATTATTGGCTTAATATCAATCCAGAGAACCCAGATGCTGTTACATTTTAATCCAGTAAAAGAAAACTAAACCTACTTACCTACCAGTAATCAAACCTGTTTCGAGCTAAGGGTTTCGTTCAATAATTCATTTGACACCAAAGCGATAAACTCTGACAATTTAATGGTATATACCGCTGATTTGATACCCCCTTGATGTATGGTCGCAATATACATCACCTTAGTACCTACCCTAAAAGAACCAACTTACCATGAAGTATCTTTTTTTACTCTCCTCCGTTCTTCTGATTAGCTCTCCCTCTGCACTTTATGCAGAAGTTTGGGTCACTAAATTAAAAGACCGCATTCAAACTCAAATAAGACCCAAGTCTTTCAACCAATGGCACCATCAAGAAACGCCTTCATCTTTGACTATCAAAAAAATGCAGGCACTATCTAAAGATCGAAAATGGAAAGACCTTATCGAGCAATTCTCAAAAGAAAATTTTGGGAACTGGAATACGGAATCACCCATCATCAAAGCTGAAGCTTATCATTTGCGAGCCCAAGCCTATTACTTCACCAAAAATGGAAAAGAATCAGAAATCGATTGCAAAGCTGGGTTAGCACTTAACCCCAAGAGCGAGTTGCTTTTATTAACCTTAGCCGACAACTATGCCAACAACCTTAAAGATGAAGGACAAGCACTTGCCACCTATCGAAAAATCATTGCTCTAACTGGAAAAACAAATGGCTGGTTGCCCATAAGCACCACCCTTGCCATTGCCAG
>JAPLNF010000285.1 GCA_026692965.1 Planctomycetota bacterium | reverse complement strand
CGATGAACATCGAATGCGGAAAGCTGCATCAGTGATGGTTGAGGCATATAAAAAATTAGCCAGGCTTCCCTTTGATAAAATCTTGGGGGAACACCTGGCATATTTAAATCGTGAATGGCTGGACATCTTAGACGCCAGCAACTGAAATTAGTTAATCTTTAAAAGTTCAACTTCAAAAATAAGGTCAGCATTTGGGGGAATAAGCCCGTTGCCTGCACCGCGTGCGCCATAACCTAGATCTGGGGGAATGGTAAGCTTGCGTTTTTCGCCAATTTTCATGCCTGCAACGCCTTCGTCCCAACCCTTAATAACCATTCCAGCGCCCAAACCGAATACAAATGGTTCGCCACGATCAACGCTACTGTCAAACTTTTTACCATTGCTCTTCAACCAACCTGTGTAATGCACGGTTACTTTTTTTCCGGCCTTGGCTTCATCGCCAGTGCCTTCTTTAAGTACTTCATATTCTAAACCAGAAGCAGTTTTCATAGTCTTTCCTTTTTGTGTTTCCTGAGCGAAGCCATTGCTCAATGTTGTAAGAGCTAAAAGTACCACAAGAGCAGCCATGCTCCGAGTTCGAAGAATCATGATTTTTCCTTTCTAGAAAAAGTAATGCCAAATGGCTAATAAAATATATCTAACAGGAGTTAGGATTTGGGCCAAGAGGAAAGTATTAACCTACCTTAAAAAAGTAGTAAGAGGCTAGTAAGTAGCCAATGGAAATAATTACAACTCTGAGCATTTTTCTCGGTATTTTCTGGCTAAAAGTACCCCCTAAATATCTCCCAATGATGGAGAAAAAAGCCATTCCCCCTGCGAATTTCCAGTCCATGGGGGCATCGATGCAAAAAACGATGGCAGCCACGCAATTGATGGTAAATGCCAGTACGTTTTTTAGGCCGTTAACCCGGAAAATATCTGGAATACCCATGAATGAAAGAGATGCAATCATGAGGATTCCAATGCCTGCCCCAAAATATCCACCATATATTGCGACTAAAAACTGAAATAGAACCAATCCCAGCACGGAGTATAAACTTTTCGAGGGATTTCCCTCTCCTTCAAGTTCTGAAGTTTTTGGCTTGGAAATCAGTGGCTGAATTAAAAACAAGGTCGATGCCAACACAAGTAGCCAAGGTACCAATAAGCGGAAGTGCTGCGGAAATCTGGTGACCATCAAGGCGCCTAGAATGCCTCCCACGATACTTGGCGGGATTAGAATCAGCAGCCAGGTTTTAATGCCTTTTAGGTGTGCTCTGCTTCCCCAAGCGCCTGCAAGTGAACCAGGGAAAAGTCCGACTGTGCTAGTGGTATTTGCCATTACTTCGGTGCCAAGTGAGTACACAAGAGCGGGGAAAGTAAGCAAAGTACCTCCGCCCGCAATTGAATTAACAAACCCGGCAGCAAGCGCTGCGAGTGCACAAATCAGATATTCAACCCAGTGTTCCAAGGCTCACTCGTTCTTGTTTATGATTCCCAATGAACTGTGACACCAAGATATTCATCTTTGTTTTTCAATAGCCCATCGTAAGCCGAAGTAAGCTCGGTGGGTTTGATTTTGTGGGTGATGAGCCCATTTAGATTTAATCTCCCGTTTGCTAGTGATGCTAGCAGCCAATTCTGTGCCTTGTGAATGTTCCAATTGCCATTCAGGCGAATATGTGCTGGTTCAAACAGCATGTTGCCATGCGCCCCGCAAACTTCAATGT
>JAPLNF010000284.1 GCA_026692965.1 Planctomycetota bacterium | reverse complement strand
GCTAGAACAGCAAGGAACATATTTTGCCAAGCTGTTTCTGAAGCGCCCAACCCTACTAATGCCTGCAGGGGGAAAATTCCTGCTGCGAGAATAAGTAGGGCAGCAAACATCCACATAACAAGATTAATTCGTGGCATAAACCAAGATAGGAATGGCCTGTAGATGGATATGAAACTTCGAACAATGAGGTTTTCTTGTTCTGAACGCAAGCGCCCGCGGATTAAAAGTGGGATAAGTGCGGGGACTAAAGTTACTGAAAAAAGTGCAGTTCCAATCAGGGCGAAAGTTTTAGTGTATGCGAGTGGATGAAATAGTTTCCCCTCTCTTCCTGAAAGAAGGAATACTGGGATGAATGAAAGAAGCATGATTAGGATGGAGAAAAAGATTGGTCTGCCAACGGAAACGCAGGCTTTTATAATAAGGTCTGTGTTGTCTCCGGAGACTTTATTGTCACCAAATTTTTCTTTAAGGTGGTGTGATGCATTTTCAACCATAACGATTGCTTGATCCACCAATACCCCGATTGAAATCGTGATTCCAGCAAGTGACATGATGTTTGCTTGAATATCAATGATGCCAAGGTGGCGAAGTACCCACATCATTGAAAATGAAAAAAGAACCGAAAGAGGCAGGGTGATGCAGATTACAAAAACGCTGCGAATATGACCAAGAATTAAAATTATAGCAACTGCAGCAATAACCATTTCATGCCACATAACCTCGGCCAAGGTGTTAATGGCGCCCTCGATAAGCCTTGTACGGTCGTAGGCGGGGACAATACGAACGCCTGCAGGAAGGCTAGGAAGCAGTAATCGTATTTTTTCTTTGACCCTCGCGGTAACCGCAAGAGGGTTTTCGCCGTAACGCATTAAAACAACGCCACCGACAACTTCAGAACCATTTTTTTCGAAAACGCCTCTGCGGAATCGGGTGCCTGTTTGAACTGTTGCTATTGTTTTCACATAAATGGGCGTGCCTTCCACCTCTTTGATGATGGTGTTTTCGATGTCTTCTTTTCCACGAATCCAGCCTATACCCCGAACAATATATTCAGCGTTGTTTTTTTGAATAACGCCCCCGCCTGCAGGTTGGTTTGATCGAGAAACTGAGTCAAAAAGTTCACCCAAGCTGATGCCATAGGCGCGAAGATTTTCCGGGTTGACATCGATTTGATATTCCATTGGCATGCCGCCTACACTTGCAACTTCAGCAACGCCCGGAGCGGAATTTATCTGTGGTGCGATGAGGAATTTATTTAGCCCCCACAATCTTGAAGAATCAATCGTTGTGCCCGGGGTTGGTTCCACTGTATACCAATAGATTTGTCCTAGTGAAGTAGCGTCTGGTGCTAGGTAGGGGGTGACTCCAGCTGGAAGTTTATCTGAATTTTCAGCTAATCGCTCTAATACGCGCTGTCGCGCAAAGTAGAAATTAATCTTGTCCTCAAAAATGACAGTGATCATTGAGAAATTAAATTCAGAAGAAGAACGGAGTGTTCGAACCCCTGCTAAACCCTGAAGTTTTCTGGAAAGCGGGTAGGTAACTTGATCTTCAATTTCGCGGGGGCTGCGACCTGGCCAATCAGCAAAAACAATAACTTGATTTTCTCCAAGATCGGGTATTGCATCAATTGGGGTATCGTATGCAGCGTAAATCCCCCAGCCAGCAAGGGCTAAGGAAATCATGATTACTACCAAAGGG
>JAPLNF010000283.1 GCA_026692965.1 Planctomycetota bacterium | reverse complement strand
TGGATCGAGAATCTTTGACCCTTCAAAGGTGTATAAGAAATGAGCAATCCTAAGATTTTACGCGTTGGAATTCCTGCTGGAAGTTTGCAGGAAGCCACGGGCGAATTATTCCGCAAAGCTGGCTACAAGCTTACTTTTCAGTCCAGAAGTTATTACCCTTCGATTGATGACCCTGAAATTCATTGCACTTTGATCAGGGCTCAAGAGATGCCCCGCTATGTCGAAAATGGCTCGCTTGACTGTGGCCTTACCGGTTTCGACTGGGTCCAAGAAAGCCAGGCTGATGTTACAATCATGACGGAACTGGTTTTCAGCAAAGTTAGTAAGAGACCCGTCCGATGGGTTTTAGCTGTGCCCGAAAATTCTGAAATTAAAAACATCTCAGACCTTAAAGGAAAACGCATTGCAACCGAGGTGGTCAATATCACCAACCGTTGGCTTGCAAGCCACAAGGTCGAAGCTCATGTGGAATTTAGTTGGGGCGCAACCGAAGTCAAACCTCCAAGATTCGCTGATGCAATTGTCGATGTAACTGAAACGGGAAGTTCATTAAGGGCTAATCAGTTACGAATTGTTGCAGAACTTCTCGAAAGCACCACCCGCTTCATTGCAAATAAGGCTGCTTTCGAAGATTCTTGGAAACGCAAGAAAATGGACGACATGGTGCTAATGCTGAAGGGCGCTTTGGCAGCAGAGGGCAAAGTCGGATTAATGATGAATGTGCCTCAGAGTTCACTGGAAGAGGTATTAAAAATATTGCCAGCTCTGCAAAAACCTACAATTTCTTCTCTCTCAGATCCTTCTTGGGTCGCATTAAACACCATCCTAGATGAAAGCGTTGTTAGGCATATAATTCCAAAATTAAGCATGGCAGGTGCCAAAGGAATTGTGGAATACCCACTTAACAAAATCATCGAATAAAACATGAAAATTGCATTCACAGCAGACCTACATCAGCCAATAACCCCCTTATGGCAGATTGAACAACTTGTAAAAGAGATTTCAGAATTTAGCCCAGATATTCTTATTCTGGGTGGCGATTTGGGTGAATCAGTTCAGGATTTCGAAAAATGTCTGCGTCTCTTTCGAAAATCTTTCACCTGCCCTTTGCTTGTTTACCCTGGAAATCACGACTTGTGGGTACGAAGATTTAGCGACAGTAAAAAATTATGGTTCGAAGAATTACCTAAAATCACCAAGGAGTCAGGATGCACTTGGCTTGAGGGAACTTCTTATGTGCAAAATGGCATTGGGATTGCGGGTACCATTGGCTGGTACGATTATTCTGCAGTAGATTCTGGGATTACTCACTCTGAGTTGCACTTTGCCCAAGAAAAATTCAATTTTAATAGTGACGCATTATTAGTTGATTGGGAATGGTCGGATCCTGAATTTGCGTTAAGGGTTTCGGGCCCGTTTTTAGATCAATTAAATGCCTTGGATAATAATCCTGCGGTTCATACCATCATTGCTGCAACCCATTTTCCGATATTAGAAGAACAAATACACCGGGACATTCATAAATCAGGTTGGGCGTTTTCCAATGCCTATGCTGGGAACCTCACCTTGGGTAAGCAAGTTCTTAAAATAAAGAAGTTAAGCCAAGTATTGAGCGGACATACCCATATTGGGAAAAGGGGCTCAATAGCACGAAATGGTCTAAACCCCGTATCCTATCAAGTCTTAGAGGCGGATTATCAAAAACCAGCCATGATAGGTCTTGCAATTTAAAGTACAAATCGGCCATGAAGTAAGAGTGAAAACTTAGAGTTCAAATTAGGTTGGCTTTATCTAGCTAGCCTATTTAGTATTTATCATAAAAACTTTTCTTTTCACTTAAGCGTGACAAATTAACACGCCGATATAAAACTGTGGCGGTGTAAAAGGATTTACACCCGAAGAAACTTTGCTCTGGCAAGGAGTTGCAAGGGAATGTACCGCTGGTTAGGCCAATTGGCCGCCAACCACCCTTGGAAGATTTGTTTTGCGTGGATTCTCTTTGGAGTTACCGCAGCATTTCTCGCACCGTCTTGGGAAAAAAACTCCCAGGATGATGATATTCGCTTCCTGCCTGCTCGTTGCGATAGCGTTCGCGGATACAAACTCTTAGAAGAAGCCTTCCCGAACGACATTTTTGCAAGCAAAGCCATATTCCTTGTTGAAAGAAAACAAGGTCCTTTCAGCCCTGAAGATTACGTTTATCTCGATAAAGCCGTTACCGCAATAAAACAATTAGCCAAGGATGAACCCGATCTGCAAATCGGAAAAGTCCTTTACGAAAAAGAACCTGTAATAGGAAAAAAACTTAAAAGCATCGATGAAACCTGCACCCTAGTGCAAGTTTTTCTGGCTACGCCTTTCATGGCTAACCAAACTCGTTTAACCGTCGATAAAGCTGAGAAAGTATTTAGAGAACATTTTCCCACCCAAGAAGGTGGGGCGGTTCAAATTAAGGTAACCGGTATCGCTGCAGTAGGTAGAGATTTAATTAGCGCCGGGGCATCTAGCCTAGATAGTACAACTCTGGCCACGATTCTTTTGGTGATAGTAACCTTGTTATTCGTATACAGGGCCCCTGGATTGGCGATCATACCGTTAATCACCATCGTTCTATCCGTTTGGATTGCACTCAATTTATTAGCTCTCTGCACTTTGATCAAAGGTTTTCACTTGATGAATATCAGCAAGATATTTGCCATAGTGATGCTTTATGGTGCAGGAACTGATTATTGCCTATTCCTCATCAGCCGTTACCGTGAAGAGTTATGCAATGGCTTAAACCCCAAGGAAGCAATCGCTGCTGCTGTTGAACATGTGGGTCATGCCATTGTTGCTAGTGCAGGAACAGTAATATGCGGGCTAAGCTTAATGATACTGGCAGAGTTTGCCAAGGTTCGTTGTGGCGGGCCAGCAATCGCATTAGGTTTAACCGTCGCTTTATTTGCATCGTTAACACTAGCCCCTGCGTTATTAAGGCTTTGTGGCCATTTGGCATTCTGGCCTGGAAAACTACCAGTTGCAATTGCTCCAGAAAAAGAACACGCTGCTTGGTTCCGCTTTGGCGATATGGTTGTTTCTCACCCAATCAGGGCTTTAGCAGTTATCACCGTTGCTCTCGTTCCTCTTGCAATCATAGGCCTTCAAGTAACGCCCAACTACAACACCACAGGCGAGCTTTCCAGAAAAAGCCAAAGCGTTCTTGGATTACAAGCAATACAAGAACATTTTACTCCAGGCGAACTTGGGCCTGTAATTGTGCTACTTGAATCTAACAAGCCTTGGGACAACCAAGAAGGTAAAAGACTTTTAAGCCATTTGAGTCAGGGTTTTCTAAAACTTTCCGGGGTTTCGGAAGTCCGGAGTTTAACTCAACCTCTGGGCATACCTGTTAAAGAACCAAAAGGCATTAATGAAGATGCGCAGGGCATCCTTGGCAGATCCAGAGTCATTAATGCTGAAATTTATGGCCTTACTGTTGCTGCACAGGATATGTCCACCGTTACTGAATCCGACCGCTTTAGAATCAACTGGATGGTTCTCGTTGGTATCTTCCTAATACTGCTCTACTTGGTTCGAAGCCCATGGCTTGCAGCCTATCTGCTTGTGACCGTTCTTTTCAGTTATTTTGTAACCCTTGGCGCGACCGCATTGATGGCACATTGGTACGATGGCAGGGCTATAGGAGAACTTGATTGGCGCGTGCCTTTCTTCTTGTTTATCATCCTTGTGGCTGTTGGCGAAGATTACAACATCTTCCTAATCACCCGAATGATTCAAGAAAAAGAGATTCACGGCGCAGTAGAGGGAACACGAAAAGCTTTGGCGCTTACTGGGGGAACTATCACCTCGTGTGGGCTAATCATGGCGGGCACATTTGCAACCCTAATGCTTGCTGGATTAAACACCTTGTTTCAGATAGGATTTGCGCTGGCATTTGGTGTTTTGCTTGACACTTTTATTGTAAGACCAATTTTAGTGCCTGCATTCACTGTGCTGATTTGGAAGAAGCTTGAAGGTTCAGAAACCGCAAAAATCCATCGACTTCGTTATCGCGAAAAATTGCGTAAGGCAGTATAAAAAAAGCGCACACCTTTAATTAAAAGTGTGCGCTTCATATTTTTAATTTAACAAACTACTTTGCAGCAGCCTTTTTGTTCAGAATTTTGCTGAGTTGGGACTTCAATCTTGAAGCCTTATTGGCATGCATGGTTCGCTTTGCTCCAGCTTTATCAATTTTACTTGATGCAAGATTGAACTGCTTTTGCAATTCTTCAGCCGAACCTTCAGTCGCGTTCCTTACATTTTTTACAAGCAAGGTAATGTCACGAAGAGCAGCACGGTTAAGTGCACGCCTTTTTTCGGACTTGCGCAAGTTCTTCTTGGCACTGCTCGTGTGAGGCATAGAAACTCCTGTCAATCAATTAGCGGGTCAAAAGTATTCGTCAAGTAATTAGTTTAATAGCAACAATAGCAAGCGACAAGGGTCAGGTACGCAATTCTTACCACTCTAGAGAGTGAACCTTTGTCCACGACTTCTTGTTTTCTTCGAGTAGTGGTTCCTTATTGGTTATAAAAACACTCAGCAAATCATCCTCGGAAACCAACGAATTAAGCCACTTCGATTTACCCTGTAAGTCTAATGGCAGATTAAACTTAGGGCCTCCTTGCTGAGACTCAACCAAGGATTTAATTTTTGATTCTTTCACTTCTAGCAAATGGGATAAATCAATTGAAATCGATATAAACCCTTTGATTTCTTCCGAGCGTACAGTTTCTTTTAAAACACTTAAAACATTTTTTACATACAGGGTCACTTCATCATCGGTTAGTGATTTTCCTGGAAAAATATTCTCTAGAAGATCGGGTAACCCTTTGGGAACAACGATCAAGCGGGCCTTTTCCAACAAGAAACCCGCACCCAAATTAACTTTCATTTCTTCGTTTTGCCTTCGCTCGATTTCAATTTTCCTAATAAATGCCCGCTTTTGTATCCCCGCACTTATCCCTAAACGAACCAAGCTTGGCAGTCTGGCACCAAATTTATCTAAAATCCCTTTTCGCATACAGGCCTTGGCAAGCTTATCGAGACGCAGGGATATTTTATCCAAGACATTTCGATCTAGCTTATTGGCTAAAGAATTCCCCTGAGTTTTGGCCACTTGCGAGAACGCCCAATTATGTGTGTTTTTAGCTAAATAAGAAAAAGTCGACTTTAGAGAGGGATCCACATCGCCCACCTGATGCCAATGCATTTTAAGCCTCTTGGGGCAAACCTCAATCCAAGCATCTAGAAAGGCCCGAGTAAGGTTCAATGATTTTTCTTTATTGATTTGTATTTCAGGTCGAAACAAAGGGCTATAGTTCAATCCCCTGAACCAACCCGGGGCACTAGGAAAATTCAAATGCAGCACACCCAAAACCCCAGAAGTCTCTAAGCACACATCCATAACGCTCAATGCATTTTTTAAAAGTTTTGTATCGATTCTAGGTTGCTCTAACGCTAAATATTCTGCACCCTCAAAATGAATTTGTTTTGCTGCGAGATTTTTTATGTTTGAAATGAACTCTTTTGGGCTCTGCAAAACCATATCGAGCCAATCTTCTTTAACCCACGAAGTTGCCAGAAGGCCATCGGGAAAAGTGATACCCTCCATCTGAATCCAGCCTTCTTGAATTCCTGCAGAGAGGTCGGGAGTTAGAACCGAATTCAGCATTTTATGGCGGTTAAATTCTTGAGGTGTTTTAACATTTTTGCCCGGAAACAATTCAGTCCCTAGATCTAAAGAACCAGGGTCAAATTCAGCTTTATAGGCAAATTCAGGGTATTTCAGAGCAATATCGGGGTGCCCAAACTCTCGAACCGTTCTAGTCACTGCAAATATTACATCTTCCTGTTTTAATGTCGCACCCGGGTTTTCTGATGCCAAAAAATACGAAGTTGCGTCTGCCAATTCTCTTGCAAGAAAGGGATCAGGCTTACCCAACATTACTCCCGTTTCGTATAAATCTTTGCAGATATGATCTTCTTGGAATGGCACTAATCTGCCATCCTTCTTCATAATCCAAGCGGGCAAAGGTGGGGCATCTGGGTGCTTCATCTAGACTATAATAGGATTCTATCGATCAAGTGGTAAGGAAAGAAATCCTTCGACCAGACGCCTTGACAGCTAAACACTAGTTGTGCCAATCTTTATGATTGCGAATCATTTAGTTTTTTTATGCAGGCACAAGGAAGTGCAAATGGCATCAGCTTCATATGGATGTTTATCATTGGTAATCCCTGCCTACCGGGAAGAAAAAGGTATTGGCCAAGCAATCATTGAAGCAGAGGAAGCTTTATCTTTGTTAAATCTGAGCGATTATGAAATTCTAATAATTGATGATGGCAGTTCGGATGCAACTTTTGAAGCAGCATCTCAAATAGCCAGCCTTTATTCGCACACTAAAATCATCAGACATGAAAACAATCAAGGATACGGTGCAGCACTTCGCACTGGGTTCGAGGCGGCTCGTTTTGAATTCGTGGCATTTACCGATGCTGACTGCCAATTTTATCTTGAAGATCTTTCTAATTTACTTGAAGCAATCAAAAATTCGGACATCGCTGCAGGATATCGCTTTGACAGACAAGACCCGAAGTTGCGTATCTTTTTATCTAAAGGCTACAACTTTTTAGTGCATTCTCTTTTAGGGACTGGCGTTAGAGATTGTGATTGCGCATTAAAGATATTCCGAAAATCCGCCCTTAACAAAATCCTTCCTGATGCTAAAAACTTTTTCGTCAACACCGAGATGTTTCACAAAGCTGCTTGCAACGATCTGGTCATCAAGGAAGTGCCTGTAAGACATAGATTGCGTTATGCAGGAAGCAGCAAAGTGGGTTGGATGGAAGTGCCCAAAACATTAAAAACGCTTATCCCATACTGTTTTAGCAATCATTTTTTCAACAGCCCGGAACAAACACCTCCTTTTAAAGCATGGAAGAAAAGCGAAAGGCTAGCGTATTTTTCGGGTGCTATGATATTGCTCATTTTTTCCGCACTATTATTCGCATCAAGTTTGCGGGCGCCTTTGCTAGAACCTCAGGAAGCAAGGTATGCCGAAGTTCCCAGAGAAATGCTCCTTCAGAACGAATGGGTTGTGCCTTTGCTTCATGGCAAACCCTACTTGGATAAGCCTCCCCTTACCTATTGGGCCGTGATGGGCCTTTACCAAATTTTTGGTATTCACGATTGGGCAGCAAGATTACTTCCATGCTTTGCAGGTATTGCTTCGGTTTTTGTTTTAGTTTTTTGGGGAATGAATGCAAAGGCTCATTGGGAAGGACTGATCGCAGGATTTATTTTATGCCTTACTAACAGATTTATTTATTTAGAACGAATGCTGGCCCCAGACACCTTACTCTGCTTGTGGGTCACATTAGGATTATGCCTTGGATTTCTAGCGTGCAATCAAAAGAAAATTCATCTTTTCTGCTGGCTGGGCTTCGGCATTTGCATGGGATTGGGCATTCTTACCAAAGGCCCCGTCGCAATAATTCTCTTGGCTTTGCCCATCGCATTATGGACATTCGTTGACCAACGCGCCTTTAAGCCTGGAATAAAATCTTGGTTGGTCCCGATCACACCGCGCTTTTAATTTCAGTTCCTTGGCAAGTTGCGATCGCGTTAAGAGAACCTGATTTCTTTCAGCATTTTTACATCGGCCAGAACGTCTTAAGATATGTTGCGCCTTATGATCACGAAGAACCCTTCTGGTTTTTCCTGCCTCAATTGCTATTCGGCATGCTGCCATGGATTTTTATT
>JAPLNF010000282.1 GCA_026692965.1 Planctomycetota bacterium | reverse complement strand
GCGCTAATATGAATTACATGGATGGCAATTCAATGCCAATGGGTGTTCCCATGCCTATGCCAATGGGTCAGGGCCAAGGGACCAAGGGAGCTTATATGGTTCCTGGAAATCCTGCAAACTTCTATCCCGTGTACATGCAGAATGGTTATCAAGTTCCCATGCAGGTTGTGCCTTATGGCGCAGGACCTGCAATGCTTCCTTTGACTATTCCTTCTGCTCCACAACAAAACTAGTTTTACTTGTTGATGGATAAATTAAAAAAGAGACCCAAGCTTAAATGCTTGGGTCTCTTTCTGTTTTACGGTTGAAGAGTTTTATACCATGAAGATGGCATCATGAATGTTTACTTCGGATTCGCTTTCTTCTTCGGATTCATAGGTGTCTATTCCGTAGAAGCTGACAGTGGAACTGTTGGCAGCGAAAAAGTAATCCGAAAGGTTTGCAGAATCACTGGTGTAATCCTGATTGCTTCCTTCACTTCTTGACGACTCTGATTCCGTTGCATTTGAAGAGTTGAAATTGTTAGTAAATGGCGAAGCTGCAAGGTAGTTAGCTACTGATCCAGTTGCCAAGTTGTTGGCGGGTGCTTGCAAGTTTGCAGAAGGGGCGGGGGATTCGATCCCAGACTGTGGGCAATCCAACCCTTGCGAAGGAGCAGAGATGGGAGCTGCTGGAGCTTCTGCAACTGGGGCCTCCCCTTCAAATCTTCTAACCTTCGAGGCGGCTGTCAAATTAGTCGAGCCTGATAAGCTTATAGCCCATTTGTTTAATTTGCCAATATCTCCATTAGCCTTGTCCTCTACGGTAAGAGTCCAGACGCCTTTAGCATTGGTGCCATCGAAAACCGAAAGAGTGGTGTCAGGCTTAAATGAACCTTTGAAAGGAGCAATTCCACTAGATATAGCCTTGGTTGCTTCATCATCAAAAATTGTTGAGAGGAAGTTGTCGCCCGAACCGCCCCTTCGGTAGGAAAGAGTGCTAACCACTCCAGCGGGAGATTTTAAAGAAATGATCAAGTCTGAATCGTAAGTGTGGGTTACATCAACAAGTACATCAAGATCTGAAATCTTGATGTCTTGCGCTATGCTGATGTATGAGACTGTTCTGGTGAAATCTCTGATGTTTGAAACGGTGGTGTTGTAGAAATTAAAAGAGGAGTTAGATGTAAGATTGTAGCTTGCGGAGTATACATCTTGGGTTAGTTCTCCATTAAAGTTGTCCCCATCTTGGTTCATTTTGTTGCCTGCAAGGTCAAGAACATTTGGCCCTACTTGGAGGGTGTAAGTTCCAGCAGCAGAAGAACTGGGAATGTTAAAGGTGAATTCAGTATTGTTGCTACCTGCAACTTCTGTAACTCCGGATACTGCCAATAGGGAGCCAGAGGGTGAAGTCACACTAATGTTTGCTGCAGTTAGGGTGGAAACTTGAATTGCCTCGCTGAACTTAACTTTGAAGCCAGTGATAGCGCCAGAATTCAGGCCAATTGCTTCTGATGAAAGAATTTTTGCCCCGTTAAGATCTGCTGGGGGTGGGTTCGTGGTACTTCCATTGAGGGCATTACCGATGTTTAACCTGCCACCCGTTGCGACTTTACCATTAAGCCCTGCGATTTTATCAACGCTGGAGTAGAGCTTTGCAATTACTTGCTGATAAGTAAAGGTAGGGTTTTGATCCCAAATCAGGGAAAGTGCACCAGAAACATGGGGCGTCGCCATCGAGGTTCCACTAAGGGTACCGTATGTATTTCCTGGAAGGGTACTTAGAATGCCAACGCCAGGAGCAGCAATGTCAACCGTGGTTGCGCCGTAGTTGGAAAAAGATGCCAGTACATCTTTGTTATCGGTTGCAGCGACAGCAACAACATTATCAAAGTCGTAATTGGAAGGGTAGTTTGGAGTAGCGTCATTGTTGAGACCGCTGTTACCAGCCGCAGCTACAAAGATATGCCCTGCGTTTCTAGCGTTGCTGATTGCTTGGGAAAGCAAGGAACTGCTACCGCCGCCACCCCAACTATTGTTGGAAAGATTTGCGCCCATGCGAACAGCATAGTTCAAGGCACTAATTGCGCTGCTAGTAGAACCACTGCCATCAGCGGCCAAAAACTTAAGGGCCATGATTCTGGTGTTCCAGTTTACACCTGTGGTACCTATCCCGTTGTTTCCTACCGCCCCAATGGTGCCTGATACATGGGTACCGTGACCGTTGTCATCCATGGGGTCTGCATCGTTGTTAGCAAAGTCGTAGCCGTAAATATCGTCGACATAACCATTGCCATCGTTGTCGATGCCATCGCCTGCGATTTCGCCAGCATTGCGCCACATGTTTGCTGCGAGGTCTTGGTGGT
>JAPLNF010000281.1 GCA_026692965.1 Planctomycetota bacterium | reverse complement strand
ATCGCACGAAGGTTGGCCCAATTGGTAGGCGCTCCGTTCTTTAAAGTCGAAGCCACTAAATACACCGAGGTTGGATACCATGGCCGAGATGTCGAAAGCATGATCCGCGACCTTGCCGAAGTTGCTGCAGGGATGATCCGTAAGGAACAACGAAAATCGGTGGAAACCAAGGCTGCAGAGCGGCTTGAGGAACGATTACTTGATTTGCTTTTGCCCGGCACCTCGCCTTGGCAACCCGAAGATGAAGATGCAACTGTGAAAAGCAATCATGCGCGGGAAATCATGAAAGAAAGGCTGAACGCAGGAGAGTTGGAAGAGCGCATGGTGGAATTATCCATCGAGCAAAAGGTAGTGCCAGTGCAGGTGTTTTCCAACATGGGAATGGAGAACATGGATGCTGATTTTCGAAGTATGTTTGAAAAAATGCTGCCTAAGAACTCTCAGACTAGGCAGGTTAAAATCTGCGATGCTCGGAAAATTATTCTCGAACAGGAAACCGAGGCATTGATCGATAGGCAGGCCGTAAATGAAAAAGCAGTTGAGCTTGTTGAGAACCAAGGGATCATATTTTTAGATGAAATCGACAAGGTTTGTACCAGTGGGCAATCGCAAGGCCCTGATGTTTCGCGTCAGGGAGTGCAAAGAGATTTACTTCCCGTGGTAGAAGGCACCACCGTTAATACGCGTTATGGGCCTGTAAAAACCGATCATATACTCTTTATTGCTGCAGGTGCGTTTCATGTATCCAAACCTTCAGATTTGATGCCAGAGCTTCAGGGGCGTTTCCCCATTCGGGTGGAGTTGACTGATTTGTGTAAGGAAGATTTTTATCGGATTCTTACCGAGCCTCAAAACTCGCTTGCCACCCAGTATTCTGAACTGCTTAAAACCGAAGGGATCACTTTGGAATTTACTAAGGATGGATTAGAGGCCCTTGCCGATATTGCATTTGAAGTAAATTCAACAACCCAGAATATTGGCGCTAGAAGATTGCACACGGTTATGGAAAAAGTTGTCGAGGAGATTAGTTTTCATGGATCGGATCTGGACGAAAAGACCCAGAAAATAGATTCAGCCTATGTGAAAAATAGGCTGAAAGATGTGTTGCAAAGAGAAGACCTTGCCCGCTTTATTCTTTAAAAGACCGGCTTACGAAGAGAAGGAACTTCTGCCTGCTTTTTTATCGTTTTGAATCTTATCCATAATCCAAGTGTTGGCATCCCTGAGCATCTCAGCGTGAATGCGATGGTTCGTACCATAAGTTCGCCAGAATGGATTCATGCCAGCAAGAATCATGCTGTCACGGTCTTTTTCGGCGGATCGTGAAGTAACCACCGAGTTGGCAATTCCATGACCCATGAACACAGATAGATTCTTCAAGGCTTGAACGCGCCATAGTGGCGCTTGATGACGGGGCAGATGGCCGTTAAGAGCTAAAATACCAGCGAACTTTTCAGGGTACTGGAAAGCCATTCGATAAGCCAAAGTTGCACCTTCACAAAAACCAGCAAGGAAAACCCTGTTTAAATTAATGTTGTAAGAGTCTTGGGTTTTTTCGATGGCATTAAAAATGTAATCTTCAACCATTGCATCGCAGGAACCATCAGGGCCCCAAGTGTATGCGTTTTTGTGCTTTAGGTTTTTCTTGATCATAGTGGCATGCATACCACGCAGAGAAATCGAAATATAATTGCGTCTGCTCATGTGGGGTGCGTAGCGTAAAACTTGCTCTTCATTGCAACCATGCGCATGTAAATAAACAATCAAAGGGTAGGCGTAATTGGGTTCATAATGAACAGGTAAAAATGTCCGAAGCGGAAGAGCCGCTGGGGAAAATACCTTGGAGTCGTAAAACCCCTCGGTAGGTTGTTGAGTGATCAAAGACAAATTAAGGGGAGCCATAAGCACTCCAAAGCTTTCTATTTTTTCCAAACGCCCCATGTTTTGAAATAAAACCAAGGCAAGCGTAAAGGATGTAATGCATTCCGTTGCGCAAAGTCTACGGTGTATCTCCGGTTAAGTCAACGAAAGACTTAAGCCAAACTTTGAAAAAAATGCTTATATGGAACCGAAAAGTGATGAATAATCCGGTTAGGTCAGGTAGGCCGAGATGGGCCGATTTGGAGAAATAGAACAGGTCTGCCGATAAAGACAAACCTGATGGCTACGAAACAGTTGCCTAAACTGTTTGTATTTACCAAATGTTTCATATCCTCCATGTTTTCGGTTTGTCGGAGAGGTTGTTGCCAATGGTTTAGGATGTGAACAGCAAAGACGAGAATTTTTAAGGAAACTAATACGAAATGCGTAAAAGATCTTTTCGAATCAAGCTTTAGGTGCGTTATTCAGGTTGAGGAGTGCTAGGAATAACCTTGAAGTCGATGGATTTTTTGCAAGAGCGTGGCACTTGGCCAGAAATTCCCGTTTCTTCGACACTTACCCATAGGGTGTATAAACCTGGTTGTAATTTAGGGGGTACCCTAAACTGAAAGGTGAGGTGATAATCGGATCTTTGCGCCCTGCTGCGGTCGATTCGTGGCGGGAAAGCCATGTTCAGTATCTTCCCGTTACTGTCATGGATTTCGAGGTTACTTGAAAGCATGGATTCGTAAACCCCGTTGTCCTTGCTGCAGTGCACATTCTCGACTTCGACATAAACCATGATTTTTTCGCCAGGTTGTGTGCCTTTGCCTTGCTGGAAACCATGGCTGGAAGTCAAAGGATCGAATGAACCAAACCCATGGATATCCTTGCAGAACTGGAGGTTTTCTAAGTTTAGAGCAGCCTGCTTACGCAGTTTTTCTTTTTCTTTTCCAACCATATCCAAAGCTTCCGATGCTTCTTTTGAATTCAAAACATCATTTTTTAAAATCAAACCTGCTGCGCTTAAAAGGAATTCGACCATTTCCGGATTGGGTGCACTGGGTTCAAAGTTAAAACTTCTGGGATGAGTTTGGGCTCGGGCGGTTTTTTTTCTTCAACTTGAGTCTTTGCTACATCTGAATTAGGCTCTTTTGCTTCTAAAGTCGGCCCTTTAGCCTCTGTTGGCTTTTCGAAAATAGGCTTTTCAGAGATTAATACTAAGGGTTCGCTTTCTTTGTTCGCAATTGGTTCGCCTTCAGTCTTTTCTTTCTTGGCGAGTTCTTTTTCAGGCTCTGGGTCGGGTGGAGGCGGAATGCTTAAAGGTTTAGGCTTGCTTGCAGCCAATTTATCCTTGGCATCTTTTTCTGATTTAATTGAAAGAAGCTTTAAGGCGGGGGGAAGATCTTGTACTTTCAGGGCCTTTTGCTCTTTGGGGGAATCGGAGTCCTTGGTTTTTGTTGCTGTTGTTCTTTTTGTTACAAGCTCTGCTTTTGCAAGAACTTTGGTCGGATCCTTGTTTTCATCATCCAGCGAAACGGAACGATTATCATTCGCAACAGGCATTTGCACCCGCTGCATCTTGGCTTGGCCAAAGTTTGTGCAGCCACTTGCAACCTGCAAAAAACCAACGATCAAAATCATTCGAAACAGCATAGCCATGAACATTCCTGAGCCTAAAGTTTCCTTTGGGGGGGGCAGCAATATCCTAGGACGGGGCTAAGGTCAACCCTAGCCTTGAACTATGTATGGATCTTGGGAGGTTTAGGAGGCTTGGCAGGGGGTAGTTATTAACTTACACCCAGATTTTCATTTTACTAAATAGCGCTGGGGGTATTTTTCGCTCTGACACCCTTAAAATCTCACTCCGGAGGTATCGAGTGCTTTGGTGCCCAACCACAATCAATTCGTTTTTAAACATCGTTGCTCGTTCGACAAAATCATCGAGGTGCATGTGTCCGAATTTGTGGATTTTTTCTCTGCGATGTTTGGACCGAATGAAACTCATTTCCGTAATGAGAATCTTGGCCTCATAAACAGGGGGGTAATTATCTAATCCCGCGGGGCTGGTATCGCCTGTGTATGCCAACAAAGGGGTGCGAATTTCTTGGGTGACCGGGGTGCCCGATAGTCTTAAATCACGAATCTTATCCCCTGAAAAACCCTGAAATTCTTCTTTTAGCTTGTTGCGCCTCTGCCAAACCATAAATCCTAGCGATGGAATCGTGTGGGTGGTCGCAAAAGTGGTAACCACATGATCTCTGCTTAATTCAAATTCTTGGCCTGCTTCCAATCCAACGAGATTGCAATTCATACGGCCGCGATCAAGCCTTTGAAAAACCAGCAAAAGTTTACGTAAATCTTCGACCGCGTAAGCGGGAACGTAAATATTTGGGGGTTCCATTTTCATCATGCGCCTGCGGGCGACATAAATAGGCAGGCTTGCAACATGATCGAGATGGGTATGGCTGATGCACCAATTAGGAGTGCCCATGCAATCCCAAGGTTGAGCACCTAGATCAAAGCCCATTTTTAATTCCGGGACCCGCCAATAAGACTGAACCGCAGCCCTAGAATAGCCCTCAATGGTGAGATTTTCGTGTGTATGTCGCAGGTAAGGAGCGTTTTCGACCATGAGGTATTCCGCAGTTGGAAGCTTTATATGCCCAAAGTCACTATAAAAACAA
>JAPLNF010000280.1 GCA_026692965.1 Planctomycetota bacterium | reverse complement strand
CCAGGCGGCGGCCCACAAGTTAATGTCTTTAGCTTCCCAGCCTTGGATCTGCTGTTCTCGTTCTATAGCGGCGAACCCACCAACACCGGCGGCGTCTTTGTAAGCTAATAGGAATAGATAATCTAAGCCCACCCACATTCTGGGTGGGTCACTTTATTAACTTTCATTATTCAAATACGCAAGAGTTATGGAATGCTCAACCCGTGGTTTTTTATTAAATACATTCGTTTTAACTGTCTAACTTGCATCTTTAAGGTTTTAAGAGTTCTGGGTGCTATCAAAATAGCTGAATTAAATGGTGAAACGAATCGAAGATTTGCCCTAGTAATCTTCATAATCCCTACAATTACACTTCTTTAAAAAAGGAAGTTTAGGCAATATAAACCCCCGTTTTGATTGACTTGTACTTTTTTGACGATACCATAGGGCATCGTTAATTATACGTAAGTCGTATTCGATATTGTTTTTATCGGAGGCTGTTTTCGCATTCTCGCCGATTTCGCTTTTTTTTGAATAGTGATAAAGGAAATAGTTTTTATGTCATTTAAGAAATTTCGAAACTTTTTATTCTCAAAAAACACAAAAAATTTCTTTAATAAGTCTAAATATCCAGCCCTCCAACTTCTGCTGTTGGAAGAAAGGGTTACCCCTGCATCTTTGCTAGTTTTGAATAACCCCACCAACCTCGGAGGGGCCGCTTGGCTGAACGCCCTTACCGCCACGGGTAATGATCCGAACAACAGCATTAATATTCAATTACTTGATAAGGCTTCTCATATCGCAAGAGAAGCTGCTTCAAGCAATGGCGTAGTGATCATTGAATCGGATTTGATTGCAACCATTCCGCAAGCTGACTTAGTCGGTTCGTTGGTTATTCCAATTGATGGAAGCCTTGATGTTGTAAGCCAGATCACCACTGCCCTCGAAGGCCTTGCGGATGTGCCCACGCTAAGAATTATTTCTCATGGTGCTGATGGTGCTCTGTGGTTTGGGAACCAAAGGTTTGACACTTCTGATTTGAATTCAAGTGCGCTTCAAATTTCTGCATGGGGTAAATCTCTTACTACTGATGCAGATATTCTGCTTTACGGTTGCTCCATTGCCAGTACCGATTCGGGTAAAAGCTTTGTCGAAGAATTGGCCCGATTAACTCAATCGGATGTTGCAGCAAGCACCAACCTTACCGGCAAAGGAGGCGATGAAAACCTTGAATTTCAAGTTGGCCAAGTAACCCAAACCATCCTTGGCAGTGCCGCCGATTACAATAATTCCAATATATCTTTGTGGGCTGATCATCTTGTAGGTATCTATGATATTCATGTCGTCAATTTTACAAACAACAATGATGGCACCGCCTATGTACAGGTATCTTTTAATGTTTATGGCCAGTTTTATGCCTCTGGGGGGGGGTCAACTGAACGGGGGTCTGTTTACCTTTATCTTGATGACCAAATAATTGGGTTCCGTGAAACCAAAAGTAATGGCAATACGCAATATATTGATTCCGTTTTACGGAATGAAACGGTTCGCAATAATTTTCCCATCACACCTGGAACCCATAACTTTTATGTGTCGCCAAATGATGAAGCTTGGTTTAGAAACAATACGGGTAATCCAATTACACCTGCAATCAAGACTATCGAAGGAGCGACTTTTGTTAGCAACCGCACATCTTTTACCTGTCCCGCTGGCCAGCCTTTTTACGATGCCATATCTGGTAAGGGAACCGAAAATTTGAGATTTACTGCGACCGGGTTACCAAGCGGTTTAAGCATAAGTTCCTCTGGTGCTATTACTGGAACTCCTGTCAGTGGAAGTGCTGGAGTATACCCAGTTGTTTTTACTGTAACCAATGGTTTTGGAACTTCAACACTCGCTGCTTCTTTTACAATTACCAATGCTGCCCCTTCTTTTAATTCCACGAATAGCGCTGTCATCAGTGGTATTATTGAAGATATTCCTTTTACCCTTACTTATGCAACTTTGGCAGCAGCGCTTGATGATCGCGATATTAATGGCGATACGTTGTCATTTAGAATCGATTCGGTTTCTTCAGGATCTTTAAGTAAAAACGGCGTACCCGTGACCGCTGGAACAACCATGATCGGGCCGAACGAAAGCTTAGTGTTTACATCTAGTCTAAATGATAATGGTCAAAAGAACGCTTTCACCGTTAGCGCTTATGATGGGGCCTTGTATTCAGTGTCATCTGAAGTGGTGCTCTTGAATATTACGGCTGTAAATGATGCCCCCGTTCTTAGTGCCTTTACAACCTCTGCTGTAACCGGCGCGGAGGATACTGAAATTCAAGTAACCTTTGCTTCCCTAAATGGGCAAGGAACGGCAAGCGATATCGATGGCACAGTGGTTGCGTTTGTTGTTAAGCAAATTACATCTGGGACCCTTAGAATTGGTACTGATAGTTTCAGTGCAACCCCATGGAATGCTACAACAAATTCTACTGTAAATTCCAACTTGAATGCGTATTGGACTCCTGCATTAAATGCAAATGGGTCTTTGCCAGCTTTCAAAGTAGTTGCCAAGGATAATGGGGGCTTGGAATCAATCGCGCTTGCACAGGTAAGTGTTTCGGTTACTCCTGTCAATGATGCACCGGTAATCAGCAAAGCAATGACAATTTCCGGATTGGTCAATAACACTCCGCTTGAAATTAGCTACGATTCCATTGCTGCTGCTGCCGATGAATCGGATGTCGAAGGCGATGTTATTTCTTTCAGAATTGCGGCGGTAACCAATGGGACTCTAGAAAAATGGAATGGAAGCGCTTGGGTTGCAGTCGTTCCCGGTACTACGTTGATCTCTGCAGGTGAAAAGGTTCGTTGGTCGGCAACGACATTTTCAAGCATGGCGCAAAACGCCTTTACCATCAAGGCTTGGGATGGCCAGTTGGATTCCTCTTCAGTGGCACAGATAAAAGTTGATGGGATTTTCTGGGCCTCATCAGCATGGACGAATGAAGCATCAAGCGGTATCGATCCTTCCTATCGTTATACCCACGCCTATAATTTTGGCTCAATAAGCAATCTAGCTCTTAATGGTGTGCCATTCACAGGCGTCGCAGGTGGAAGCCCTTCGGTTGCAGGCCAGTTTTCTACCACTAATTTTGGCAATGTTCTTAATAACGATCCCAACAATCTGAGCGGTGCAAGTCGCACCATGGCAAATGATTTTATCTTCAATTCTGCAAGACCTGCGGCTTCAACCATCACCCTTAATGGGCTGACTCCCGGGGCCAGGTATGTGCTTTCTATGTTTTCGGTTGGCTATGAGGCTGGAAGCCGAAATGTTATTTTTCAATCTGCAATGGGGCAGTTTGCCCTAAATCAGGATGCTTATGGTGATAACAATGGCATTCGAGTTGATTATCAATACCTGGCGGATTCCAGCGGTAACGCAACTATCTCGATTAACGGACCATACAATTTTCATTTTTATGGCTTTGCAAACAGAGAATTCTTACCGAGTATGATCATAAGCGCCAAAACTGACCTTGTTTACGATGGCGCTCCAAAATCAGTCCAAGCATTGGCAACCGCCCATAATCAGCCTTTTATTTCAGCAGGCGACCTTCACACTGCCGTTTTGATGTCAGACGGAACCGTAACTGCCTACGGTAGCAATACATATGGCCAATGTACTGTTCCTGCTGGCTTGAATAATGTGGTTGCAGTATCCGCTGGAGGTTCGCACACTCTTGCCTTGAAGTCGGATGGCACTGTAGTTGCATGGGGTTTGGCAAGCTACGCCGCTATCCCAGCGGGTTTAAACAGTGTGGTGGCGATTTCAGCCGGCAAAGATTTCAGCCTTGGGCTACAATTTGATGGCACCGTTGTAGCGTGGGGGAATAATTCCCAAGGCCAATTAAATTTACCTGAAGGGCTAAGTGGTGTAATTGCAATCTCTGCAGGCAATAACTTCAGCCTTGCCCTTCGTGCGGATGGAACGGTAATAACATGGGGATCGGCTTCTGGAGTTTCCGGGACTCCCCCAGTAGGGTTAAAAGATGTTGTTGCAATTTCTGCAGGAAATAATCACAGCTTGGCTCTCAAATCCGATGGAACTGTAGTTGCTTGGGGTGTGAATTCATATTCTCAGGCCTCTGTACCTGCGGGATTGAAAGGCGTAGTAGCGATTTCAGCGGGAACTGATTTTTCCACTGCTATTAAAGCTGATGGAACCGTGGTTGCATGGGGCTCTAATTCTAAAAACCAAGTTAATGTTCCCTATGGTTTATCTGGCGTAATGGCCATTGATGCAGGCGGTTCTTTTGTAATCGCAGTGAAATCAAACGGTACTTTAGTATCTTGGGGCGACAATTCTTCTAAGCAACTTTATGTTCCAACCGTTATCAATTCGTTAGTTTCGGTTGCACCAGGAAATAATCACACGCTAGGCTTAAAATCTGATGGCACCGTTGTTGCATGGGGAGATAATACTGACCACCAATGCGATGTACCCGTAGGATTGACCAATGTAACTGCAATAGCTGCAGGAGATGGGATTTCCGTAGCTTTAAAATCTGATGGAACAGTGGTTACTTGGGGATACCCAATGGTGAGCACTTATTATGGTGGGGTTGACCGAACATATTTTCCTCAGCCAGCCGGGTTAACTGGTGTGGTTCAAATTGTAGCCAATGGCAGAAATATTGTCGCGCTTAAATCCGATGGCACCATGGTTGGATGGGGATTAAAAGCCCCATTTGGTTATCCGTGGACTTTTGATCCTGAAGTAATAACTGGTATATCTACTTTTATCACTAATTCGATGGGTGCTGGGCTTAAAGCAACCAAGGTTGCTTTAGGCGATGGATTTCTGTTGTATGTGGTCCCCTCTATGACTGTGATACGCGCTGTATCTTTTTTTCCTACTGCTAACGTAGGGTATTATCCTAGTTATACTCAAAAAATTGGGGTTGTTGATGTTACTTATGTGGATATTAAAGTTGGAAAGCCTGGATTTGGTCTAGCAGTTTGGGCAGATGGTACTATTCAAACCTGGGGTGGGGCAGACGGTATTGGCACGGGAAGCACGGCCAATATAGTTAATCCCTTATCAACATCCGTTGGATACAACCATGGCTTAATACTGAAGTCGGATGGTTCCATCGTTTCCTGGGGGGTTAATAATAGCGATAGGCAGACTGTTGTTCCCGAAAGCGCTCAGGGGGTTGGTGTTATCAAGGTGTTTGCAGGTGCATATAATTCCTACGCCTTAAAATCAGATGGAACCGTCGTGGCTTGGGGTGTAAATAGTGACACCCCTGCAGTTTTAGCAAAGACCCAATTTGGTTCTGTGGGTGTCTTTAATTATTCCTACAACTACGCAAATACTTACACCTACTCGTACCAAGGGCGGGGAGCAACTGTTTATGCAGCCTCAAATATCGCACCTACAGTTGTTGGCGATTACACTGTAACCGTCTCCAGCAGCGATCCTCGTTTTTCTAGAAGTGTCAGCAAGGATTTTTCGATTACGAAGCCGACTCCGGCCGTTACCTACACTGCCCCAAGTTCCATCACCTATGGTACCCAGTTAACATCAACTTCGACTGCATCCAAACCTGGAACATGGGTATATTCCAACCCGAATGGGCAGGTGTTAAATGCAGGCACCTACACGCTTAGTGCCACATTTACGCCAACCGATACTGCCAACTACAGTCCTATAACTGCATACGCAAACATCACCGTAAATAAGGCAACCGTAGCTGCCGCGAATATTAGCATCAACGCACCTTCCAATCTTACTTACAATGGGTCTCAAAAATCTTATACAGCAACTGCTTCGGGTGTGGCAGGTGTTACCCTTAGTTACAGCGGTAAGGCGGGAACGTCTTACGGGCCAAGCCCCGTTGCGCCAACTTATGCGGGCAATTACACCGTTACTGCGGTCGTAGCAGATCCAAATTATCAGGGCAGCAAGAGTCTTGATTTTGTAATTGCCAAGGCTAACCCAACCATTGCCACCAACCCGGTTGCATCTGCCATTACTTATGGCCAAACCTTGGCGGCCTCTAGCCTTACTGGCGCAACCACTAGTGTACCGGGCACATTTGCATTTACCTCACCGGCTACCCCAGATGCGGGTACTACATCTTATAGCGTTACTTTCACGCCTTCAGACAGTGTGAATTACAATAGCGTGGTGCTAAATATTGCCGTTATAGTAACCCCCTCTCCACTAAACTCTGGCAACATCACTTTCACTGCGCCTGCCAGTCTAGTATATAGTGGAGCAGCGAAGGCATTCACTGCATTAGCTTCAGGTTATACCACCGGCTTTTCTTACATTTACCTTGGCATTGCTGGGACCACTTATCCGGCAAGCTCCATTGCGCCTATAAATGCCGGAAACTATTCGGTAACTGCTACGGTTACGAGCGCAAACTATTCCGGTAGTGCAATCCAAACTTTCGCGATCGCCAAGGCGACTCCATCACTCTACTGGAATAACCCAGCTAATATTTCCTATGGAACCTCTTTGTCTGCTTCTCAGCTTAATGCTTCGACAGTTGTTCCGGGATATAATCCCGCAACAGCTATTCCAGGGGCATTCATATATACGCCCGCATCTGGTACCATTCTACAGCCAGGTACTCGTACGCTAACGGCTGTGTTTTATCCAACGGATACTGCAAATTACACCACAGCTACCAAGAGTGTGCCGCTCCAGGTGGGTGCCACAACGGTATCCTTAAGAAACGCTGTACTTTTAGCACCAGATCTAACCTATGATGGTACATCCAAGCCTTACATGCTTTCTCAAATGGCAGCGGTTTCTGGTGGGCAGGCCTTTACCTTAGCTGTAAAGGGCGATGGTACGGTATTGGGATTTGGTGATAATTCCTCGGGGCAAATTAATGTTCCCGCTGGTTTAAGCGGGGTCCTTCAGGTTGCCGCAGGCCGGCTTCATTCAGTTGCCCTAAAGCTCGATGGCACCATCGTTGCATGGGGTTCTGGTGGGGCGAAGGGTTACATGGATTATAGTACTGGTGTAGCTGGGGCGTTTATATATGGCCAGGGCGGGCAGAGTGCAGTTACAGGCGGCGTAGCGATTGCAGCTGGTACACAGCACACGCTTGTTCTAAAATCGAATGGCACGGTAGTAGGCATTGGGTATACTTCGGAAGCAACTGGTGATTATGGCTCTCTTCATGTAACTTACACGCCCTTAGCTGAAACCATTATCCCAGCAGGCCTTTCGAATGTAATTGCCATTGCTGCAGGAGATCGGGTCAGTGTTGCCTTGAAATCTGATGGCACAGTCGTAGCTTGGGGCGATAATCCTTATGGTGCTGCATCTGTACCTGCTGGCCTAAGCGGGGTGGTTGCAATCTCTGCCAGTTACAACCAAGTCTTGGCTCTAAAATCCGATGGCACGGTAGTTGCTTGGGGCACTTATAACAATGGTGCTACGTTAGTGCCCGTACCTACTGGGTTAAGCAATGTCATCGCCATCGCTGCAGGGAGTTCAAACTCGTATGCCTTAAAATCGGATGGCAGCGTAATTGGTTGGGGGGCAGGCAATGGATCGGTGAATACAATTGTACCATCAGGGAGCGGCATAGTTGGTATTTCTTCAGGAAACGGAGATCTTGTTGCGATTAAATCCGATGGCACGATGAGTTCTTACATGCCTATCCTTAAAGTTGGTGGTGGTGGTGGCGCTACGATTTCCGCCTTGGCGACCGGGGTTGGTTATTTCGAATACAGTTTAAGCTATTCTGGCCGTGCCGGGACAACTTACTCCTCATCTTCTTCTGCACCTGTAAACGCTGGGGATTATCACTTAGTAATTACTTCTACAAACGTTAATATTATAAGCACCAAGACTATAGATTTCACAATTGCCAAGGTAACGCCCACCATTAATTCTATTCCTTTTTCCTCCATCATTAACGAGGGGCAAGCTCTTTCTTCCTCGACCCTCGATTGTTCCAGGTTCTGGGGCCAATACCCAAAGCGTTACCTTTACTCCAACTGATGCCGTCAACTATAATTCAGTAACGACTAATGTGGTTGTGAATGTTCAAGGTACAAATGCACTTACTCCCATCGTTTCTACTTTACCCACTGCATCCCCAATCACCTATGGCCAACGACTTGAACTTTCGGTTTTAACTGGGGGAAGTGCCAATGTTCCTGGTACTTTTGTGTATTCCTCGCGGTTGAATGTTCCTCGCCCTGGTACCGCAAGCCAGCTTGTAACATTCATCCCAACGAATATCGCAAGTTACAGGGCGATAACCATATCGGTTCCTCTCACCGTATATGATGGCATTACCAGCCCGCTAAATATTGATTTGGTTCCTCCTGCGGTATTATCCTACGATGGTTCACCCAAGGCTTTTGTTGGTTCTAATGCCCAATTTATCTCGGCCGGGCAATCTCATACTCTTGCTGTAAAACCTGATGGAACCGTGGCGGCTTGGGGCAACAATAGCTATGGCCAGACTACTGTTCCTGCTGGCTTAAACGGCGTCGTGGCAGTTTCTGCAGCACTTAATCGTTCACTGGCGCTTAAATCGAATGGCACCGTCGTTGCGTGGGGCGAAGCCGTAAGTGGATCTGCGAATAATGTACCTACAGGTTTAAGCGGTGTGGTTGCCATAGCCACTGGGGGCAATCACGACCTTGCTCTCAAAGCTGATGGCACGGTGATGGCTTGGGGCTATAATGGTACTGGTGCATGCAATGTCCCTGCTGGCTTGACCAACGTCGTGGCTGTAGCAGCCAATAATGATGGGAGATCTTACGCCTTAAAATCGGATGGCACCATCGTTGAATGGGGTGGTTCTGTTAGTATGCCAAGTGGATTGACCGACGTGATTGCGATTTCCATATGCAACGGTCATGGCCTAGCTTTGAAAGCGGATGGCACGGTGGTGGCTTGGGGTAGTAATACCTACGGTGAGTCAACCGTTCCTGCTAACCTGACTAATGTCGTGGCGATTTCCGCAGGACAAAAACATAGTGTTGCATTGAAATCGGATGGCACGGTGGTGGCTTGGGGCTACCAAACAAGTTTTGACCCAAGAACTGATCCTTTTAACCTTGTTCCCGCTGGCCTAACTAATGTCGTAGCCATTTCTTCGGGAAATGACCGAACAGCGGCAATTAAATCGGATGGCACGGTTGTGCAATGGGGGCAAGGCCTAGCTTCTAGTTCTTACAATTACAACTCTTCAAACTATTTAATTCCAGCAATTGATACAAGCGCGAATGTGAATGCCGGCTTCCAATATACTTACAGCTATGTAGGCCGTGAAGGGACCAGTTACGGCCCCAGTTCCACCGCGCCTATTAACCCAGGCAATTACACAGTAACTGTGGCTTGTTCAGACCCTGACTTTCTTACTACAAAAATCCTTGATTTTAGTGTTACCAAGGCAACCCCTTCCATCACAACACAGCCTGTTGCTTCCAACCTTAATTTCGGAGCATCCTTAGCTTCTATTACCCTTACTGGTGGAGTAGCCAGCGTTCCTGGAACTTTTGCTTTTATTAATTCCGCCATTACCCCCAATGCAGGAACCAGTAGCCAAAGCGTTTTCTTTACCCCTACGGATTTAACCAGATACGTTCCGTTCTATTTTAATGTAGATGTTCTCGTAAACAAGGTCACGCCGACGCTCGTCACGCTGCCCACGGCCACCACGATTACTTATGGCCAGACTTTGTCTAACTCCATCCTTGGTGATGGTGCGACTACCGTGGTTGGCACATTTGCATTTACGTCTCTGACCACGATTCCGCCCGTGGGCACAACAAGCTACAGCGTTACTTTTACCCCTACTGATTCGACCAACTATAATGCAATCACGACCCACTGCGCCTACTGCTTCACAGCTTATTTATGGGCAAACCCTAGCTTCATCCACCCTAAGCGGAGGGGTTGCTAGTGTACCGGGAACCTTTGCATTTGAAAATGCAACCATTGCGCCAACTTCAGGTTCTAGTACCTATAATGTTATTTTTACACCCACCGATACGGCTAACTACACCACGATGCTTCTAAGCGTTTCAGTGCTTACCCAGGCCTTTGAAGTTGTAGCCGATACAGACATTGCAGGTGAAGCGGGCGGCATCGCCAATGCCATCCCAGGCTTTAACGCAGTGGGCAATGTGATCATAAATGATGCGAACTATGAAAATAAAACCTTGGTCGTGAATGGCGTAGGGGCGGGCACGGTTGGGCAACCGCTAGCCGGAACCTATGGCACGCTTACTCTTTTAGACAATGGCGATTATGTCTATGTGGTTGCAGATGCCAACCCTACGGTTCAAGCGCTTTATAATGGCGACACCCTGCTAGATACCTTTACTTATTCTGTTACAGATGGCACCAGCACGCAAAATAGCACCTTGCAGATTACCATCTACGGCGCCAATGATTCACCGACATTTTCAACCGTGGGTAATACCAACCTTAAGAGCACCAACGAAGATGTTGAAGTAGCCATTACCTTTGCAGAAATCTTGGCGGCTGCAAATGAAGCGGATATTGATGGCACGGTAAAGGCCTTTGTGGTTACCAGTGTTACCAGTGGCACCCTGCGAATTGGCGCTTCTGCCTTGTCTGCAACTCCTTGGGATCCCGATTTTAATTGCGTAATCAATTCCTCGCAAAACTCTGATTCCGTCTTGAATGCTTATTGGACACCCGATGCCAATGTGAATGGTGATCAAAATGCCTTTAATGTAGTGGCACAGGATAACGGGGGCTTGACATCGGAAACACCAGTGACGATTACGATAGGTGTCTTGCCGGTAAATGATTCTCCATTGCTTACCCCCGTTTCAATCACTTATACAGATACCAATGCGATCGATGTATTTAATCCTGTTGCCGGAACCCTCGTTGCTACTGATGTAGAAAACAACACTTGTACATTCGGAATAACCGGGGTAACACCCGTGGGGAATGTTTATACTCAGATAGGCACTTACGGCACCTTGACCGTAAATACAACCACCGGAGCTTATGATTTTACACCAAATGACGCTGCGATAAACGCTGCCACCGGGGCCATCAGCGAAACATTTTCGATTTTTGCCTCTGATGGTTCTTTAGTTAACGCTATCGGGTCTTCAACCCTTTCAATCTTCATCTCTGGGGTTAACGAAATCCCAACACTGAGCGCCTTCGCTGTCGCGGGTGCTTCCGGCACCGAAGACACAGAATTCACAGTCGACTTTGCAGAGATTCTTTCCCGTGGAGATGAGGCTGATATCGATGGGACTATCGTAGCCTTCGTGGTGACCCAAGTTAACAGTGGTTCCTTAAAAATCGGTGAATCAGCAGCGTCTGCTACCTCTTGGGATGCTACTACAAATTCTGTGATTAATTCTTCCCTGCATGGGTATTGGACGCCGGCATCAAATTCCAACGGATTTTTAAACGCTTTCTCTGTCGTAGCCAGGGATGATAGCGGGAATGAGTCTTTGACTTCGATTGATTACAAGATCACCGTTGATTCTGTGAATGACAATCCAACCTTTACCCTGTTCACATCGGTAATCGATCAGGTTAATGAAGATACAGAAATTGAATTGACCTTTGCTGAAATTGCAAATCAGGGAAATCAAGCTGATATTGATGGCACGATCTCTTCGTTTGTAGTCAAAGGACTCGTTGGCGGTTTGCTGCAAATTGGCACCAGTGCTAATACTGCAACACCTTGGAATCCTAACAACACCATAATTGATGCCACATTGAATGCATATTGGACCCCTGACTATAACGCCTTTGGTACACTTGGCGCCTTTACTGTAGTTGCAAGAGATAACGGCGGCCTTGAATCTTCAACTCAAGTGCAGGTGGATGTTCTGGTAATCGCAGTTAATGATGCACCAATGCTTACAGCCATAGATGTTGTAGGCGCTTTACCTGTGGTCAATACGCCGAACAGTCTGGCCGGACAGTCCGTCATCGACTTGGGCAGCTTCGGCCAATTGATTGCTCCGGTGCAGGTCGAGGGCAACTGGTATTACTACTGGGACCGCGATGGCGATGGTAGCGCCTTCAATGGTAATGGCAGTACCTCTGACTCTGGTGATTGGACTTCCCATGACGTATTGGACACACTGTTCAACCACAACTTTGCGGGTGTGAGCAACACCACGGTCGCCAACTCTGATGGACAATTCGGCACTACCGACACCTACCGTTATGCTACCCTCAATGGCGTTCATCTGGCGCTGCCCACCATGAATGGCGAGGGCGGTGTCAGCGCTCAAATTGCTGCGGGTACTGGTTACACATTGCCCTGGTCTGGAACTACTTACACCGACGCCGGGTTGATAACCAATGGCACAACCGGCACCTACGCTGACTTCACCGCCATTTGGGATGCTTACAACGGTACAGGTACAGGCAATGGTTTTTCAGGCGTGCCGCCGGCATGGCCCACGAGCGATGGACCATGGT
>JAPLNF010000279.1 GCA_026692965.1 Planctomycetota bacterium | reverse complement strand
TTTACTCCGCCACTATGGTTACTGCTTGCGCTAAAAACACCCCAACTATCGCCCCAGTTTTCCGAAGCGCAAGAGGGGCTATTAGGCGGCAAAATGGTACAAACTCCCGTGAATGCAGGAAAACCTTCAAACCATTGTACCCCTGAAGGTCGGTCCGTCATTACTGACTGAGTCGTAAGAAATGTGCCATTGCTTGCGGTGCTCAAACAATTAATAGGCATGGTATTTAAACCAGCAACATTGTTGGCAAAATAACCTTTGATGCTTCGGTTATTCGAACTCCCAAAGGCTCGTTCCGCCATAAAAAGAGTATTTGATAAACCATCAGAAATCTCGGAAACACGAGTTGCGTTTCGTGAAAAAGCCCCGCGGTTACTGGTGTTCCAATGATTGTTTACGATCGTGTCACCCACAGAAACAGCATAACTTCTAGGGCCCCAAGCCGCAGTTCCCCAAATAGGGTTTGGAGTCGAATTGCTAGGGCAGACAAAAACCTTAATTTGAGTTACATATGGGGGGTAATTAGATACACTTCGGATCGGGCCAAGCGGTAAAATACTGACTCCGCCAAAGGTTCCCGAATCGCTTAATATGGTGTATGCTGCGTTTTGCTCAATAAAAGGCAACAAGTGCATCAAACCTGAATTGCGGCCTTCATTCCCTTGCGGATTCGTACTTCGCGTTCCGTTATTGGTTTCGTTAAGGGCGGGGAACTCGCCTTTTAATTGCAATACTCCATGCAGGGCCAAACCCATTTGCTTAAGATTATTGGTGCAAGTCATCTTGCTGGCCGCCTCGCGCACTTTTTGCACTGCAGGCAACAACAATCCAATTAATATGGCAATAATTGCAATAACAACAAGCAACTCAATTAAAGTAAAACCCAATCTCTTTTGTTTTTTAAAACTTAAAGGCATATCAAGGGTCCTTTAAAAAATGAAGTGAGGCGGGTGATGGGCGGGATAAACTTAGCAGAACAAGAACTACAGCCTGCAAACACAAAAAGCAATCAAAACGCCAACAATCACATAACTATGATATTAAATGCAAACCAGATATTTAACAAGCAAAATAAAACCAAACATAATCAAGATACAATTTACAACAATAATTATCTGATACTAATAAAAAAGGCCTAGGGGCATTTAAGCACCTAGGCCTGAGATTTTACAAACAACAATCCTTATTAGTTAAAATCAGAACCCAACGCCTGACCATCTGAAGGATTAATCAGAAAAGCCCAAGTAGTAATAGTAATACCGCTTGAAACAGCTTTCACGCTACCATCGCCCATGGAAATCGGACTGCTGCCGGTATGCTGGGGATTGATAATACCACCACCACCAACAACTCGAACGCACTCATTTTGGGTTACATTGCGAAAAGGATGATTATACCGATTGGTGATTTCAGTTGTAATGGAGGGTCTCGCAGGTAATCCAGTTGGCGTTACAGTTGTCGCTGCAGCCCAAGCGCTATATGCCTGCGAAGTAACTTGACCATTATTTTGAACCAATGGATAAGCCACCGAAATGTTTGGCCCTGATGCTGCAGGAGCAAACATACCGGGAGTAGCACCGGTTGGCCCGGTTGAAGCATAAGTCGGCACTACCCAAGCATTTTGACCGTTAATACCACCAGAACCGCAGTTGGCATACTGTTCAAAAAAGATAGCGGTGTTGGAAGTGCCATCCTTGGATGTCAATCGGCCCATGTTATAAGTTGAAGAAAGCCTGTCGGTAGTAGCAACCAAGGCTGTACCAGCAGGATTACTATTACCAAAAACTTCCGAATTCGGAACATAACTTGTACCACCAAACTTAGTGGCATTAAGTGCTGTCCCCATGGTCGTGCCATCGACTGGGCTTTGGTCAGCGGGGCATAGCAAAATCTTAATTACCGTATTCCGATAATCAACAACTGCAGTAGCTGGCGCAGCGAATACGGTTGGAGCATTAAAAAGAATATAAGGTGCTGCACTTCCAGCTATAAGCTGCTTTTGTAAAGCTTCTTGTTCAACAAAAGGCAAGAGCTGAGTAAAAAGGCTCATGCTGTATTTATCAGGGTTGGTAGTCATAGTGCTACTTGTGCTTAGGCCAGGAAACTTCTGGTAAGTTCCTTCATAGTTTGCAACTGCAAGGCCCAGTTGCTTCATTTGATTAACGCAAGTGGTACGGGCCGCAGCCTCGCGCACCTTTTGCACTGCAGGCAAAAGCAAACCAATCAAAACAGCGATGATCGCAATCACCACCAACAATTCAATCAGAGTAAAACCTGATTTCTTTTGTTTCATCAAGCGTGTTAACATCAGACGCCATCCTTTCAAAGAAAGAAAGAAAGAAAGAAAGAAAGAAATGAAGAAAAAGATTAAACCTTACAACTATGTAAGTTATGATAAAAAAATGAGTGCTGTCAACAACAATAAAATAAAAACATAAAAATAAAATAAAAAAAGGCTGGGAGGATAATCCTCCCAGCCTTTAAGTTTTAATTCTAGCCTTTAAATTTTAATTCTTCAAGAAACCTTAGTTAAAATCAGAACCAAGTGCTTGGCCATCTTCTGGGTTAATAAGGAAAGCCCAAGTCGCGATAGTAATACCACTCGAAACAGCTTTCACGCTACCATCACCCATAGCAAGCGGACTGCTGCCAGTATGCTGGGGATGAATAATACCACCACCAACATTCTTAACACACTCATTTTGGGTTACATTACGAAAAGGATGGAAATATCGATTGGCAATATTAGTAGAAATTACTGGTCTTACTGGTAGGGCTGTTCCACCGGTCGCGGTGCCTGGGGACACTGAACCAGTTGGCCAATTGGTAGTGCTATAAGATGAGGTAGTAATCTGCCCATTATTTGAAACAAACGGATAAGCTACAGAATGAATACCACCTGCAACTGCAAAACCACCAGCAGTAGCACCTGTAGGCCCTGTAGTAGCATAAGTTGGCACAACCCAAGCATTTTCACCACTAACACCTGCTGCACCACAACTAGCAAACTGTTCAAAAAAGATAGCTGTGTTTGAAGTGCCATCCTTTGATGTCAATCGGCCCATATTGTAGGTTGAAGAAAGCCTATCATTAGTAGCGACCAATGCAGTACCAGCTGGATTACTGTTACCAAAAACTTCCGAATTTGGAACATAACTTGTGCCACCAAATTTACTAATCGCTGTTAATCCATCCAAGGGGCTTTGATCAGCGGGGCAAAGCAAAATCTTAATTACCGTATTACGATAATCAACAACAGCAGTAGCTGGCGCAGCGAATACGGTTGGAGCATTAAAAAGAATATAAGGTGCTGCACTTCCAGCTATAAGTTGCTTTTGCAATGCTTCTTGTTCAACAAAAGGCAAGAGCTGAGTAAAAAGGCTCATGCTGTATTTATCAGGGTTAGTAGTCATAGTACTACTAGTGCTTAGGCCAGGAAACTTCTGGTAAGTTCCTTCATAGTTTGCAGTTGCAAGCCCAAGTTGCTTCATTTGATTAACGCAAGTGGTACGGGCAGCAGCCTCGCGCACCTTCTGTACTGCAGGCAAAAGCAAACCAATCAAAACAGCGATGATCGCAATCACCACCAACAATTCAATCAGAGTAAAACCTGATTTCT
>JAPLNF010000278.1:5364-10050 GCA_026692965.1 Planctomycetota bacterium | reverse complement strand
TTTTCCGCAAACACCGATTGCTTCGTCTTGGCATCAGTAAAGACATAGCTCCGATTGAAAAACGCAAACAATCCGTAGTAAAGATCTTGTTTGTAATCCTCAACCCTCGGGTGGTCATGGCATTGCGCACATTGCCAATTTACTCCCAAAAACAACCTGCTTATATCCCGGGTGATTAAATGTGGTTCGCCTTCCCTATCAAGATAAAACTTGGCTGCAGGCCTAGTCTTCGCATCCACACCATCTGCAGAAAGTATCTCTTTCACCATCACATCGTAAGGTTTGTTCGCAAGTAATGATTCGCGTAAATACTGTTTCCAATTAGCCGAAGGCACATGCTTATCCACCCTGCGTTCCATCCAGGTAACATCCAACACCATTGCGAAATACCAGGAATGAGCGGGGCTTGCTAATAATGCATCCACCAGCTCGGACCTTTTATTTACATTGGTGCTTTTTACAAACTCTCGAGATTGTTCTACCGTGGGGATCGTTCCTATTAGGTCAAGAGTCACCCTGCGGATAAATTCAAGGTCAGAACAAAGTGGTGCAGCTTTCTTTTCAAAATCCGCGATTGGCTTAGCAACCTCTGCATCAATCTTCTGGCTAAGAGTTTGGCCTAACGACCACTCTGCTGTAAGTAGCATTAATACAATTGAGCAAATGAATTTGTTTTTGTTGACTAAAGTAGCAAACATATTGAGGAACCTTTCCAGCACAGGCAGGAAAACCAATCAATGAGGTAGGCTTATCTATTTTGAACCTTGAATGCGGGCTTGTCAATTCCCTTTTATAAAACGCATAGTAAAACTGTTCTTCTTAGGTGTTTATTCCGGTTTACCTTCTTTATTATTCGCCATTATTGCGTGTTCTGAGCAACAAAACTGGACAGCAGAGCATTTCCATGGATAATAGCCTTGGGCATCTAAATGCCGTATCGAGTTGGTTTCGGGAGTGTTTGCACAACTGGTGTTGGCCATGGTCTTCAAAACCATCGGGGGGTTTGAACAAAGCTCCCAGTGGGTTCAATTCCCATACATTCCCGCTTTACATTATCTTTAGAATCGCACCCAGTCGCACCAAATGGCATAACGGGTTGCCCAGCCTTAGGTTGCGGCTTATCTCGCAACTCTTTGCTGATGGCTGCTGGAACCTGCTGCGCCGCATTTTGAGACACAAGTGAGACGCTTTTTGAGACACCCTTTTCAGGCACCCAACCCAACGCCTTATTAAATGACTCATCCGTAGGATCCACATAATGGCGTAGTGCCACACTCGGCGTATTTCCGAACCACTTGGTGACGGTGGATAAAGAAAAACTTTGTGCTAAATCTGATTCGCAGGACGATCTAAGTGAGTGCCAAATACGAGGCCAAGGCTCAATACCTGCTTTGCGTACGATTTTAGCAAAGGTTGTGCGCATATTAGCACCAGCCCACCCACCAGGCCCAGTTGCTCTAACCCGATATTTTTCCGGGAACACAAAAATGCTGCCTTCTGTAGCCTGATCAAATGCAGCTTCTAGGTGCGGGCGTATTAAAGTAAACAAAGGTATCACCCGATGAGTTTTTCCTAACCGTTCCGTTTTCGGACTGGGTACACTCATCCGATTTCTTTCCCAGTCAACATCGCTCCACTTAAGTGAAAAAGCTTCAGATGGAATCCTGAGCCCGCCAAACCGAGCCAGCGCCACTAGCAAGCGCCACCACACATTGGGGCAGTATTCAATTGCCCTTTCAACATCTGCAACAGTTACATAAGCCCTTCGGTCAGAAGGGTCACCAAGACAGCTTCGTACGTGTTTCCAGGGGTTTGAGACAAGATGCCCTTGCCTAACCGCATCTTCAATAATTTGACGGGCGTGCCCCAGCCTTTTATGTATCGTAGCGGGTCGGAGGCCATGGCTTCGCATATCAGCTCGGAAGGACTCCCCATCAATATGAGTTAGGGAACCTAGAGCTTTATCACCAATTCGCTTTGTTACGCACAAAACAGACTGCCCCCAAGCTAGGATCGAAGCAGGTTTGTATCCTGAGGCTTGCTTGTTTTCTAGCCACTGCCCGAAAAACTCTCTGACAGTTAAAGTATTCCGCGGTTCCGTAAGCTTAGCAGCAGCAAGCTTATCATAAAGTGGGCCTTCTAAGGCTGCTACCCAAGCTGCCGTATCTCTTAAAATTGACTGCCCACTTATCTTTGCCGCTAAAAGGTCCTCCACATATCTGGCAACGGATTCGGCTGCCTTCTTGGGTACTTTACCTAAGCGAATTGTCATTCGTTTACCATCAGGTGTAACAAACTGCAAACGTCTCCGACCACCTGGGTCATTAGTTATGCTCGCCATTTTTATTTCCCCCAACAAAGGTGTTCTTAGCCACTGCTTCATGTAGGCTGTTTTGACTGTACATAACCCTGCGCCCCAATCGAACATGGGGTATTGTACCAGCTCGGGTTAAATTAAATAACTTCCGAGTACTGATGCCTAGCGTTTTAGCAGCCTGTGGTATGCTGATCAAGACACAGAATTGTTTAAACTACTATTTTCATTAATCATTGTTGCTCTCCTCCTTTTTTAAATTATCGTTAGCCCAGTCAAGTACTCCTATAGCGATTGGCGGCACAGGCCCCTCCCCCGCTAGGTTAGATACCCCCCGCTTCTGCATTATTATGGCGCTGGCTCGGTTAAAAGCGGCTTCGGTATGGAATGGCTGAATCGCTATAGACTTTTCAAAGCACGCTATTGCATTCTCAAAATCGTCAGTAATACCAAAACAAATGCCGAGAACATTAAACGCCTCAAAAGAAGGGTCTAACTTCACGGCAGTTTCAGCCATCGCTTTCGCCGCAACAAAGTTGCCCCTGCTTGTGGCTTTGTACGCTTTGAATAAGTGCCGACTCGTAAATATCGAGTCATGGAAGAAAAAGGGCAGAAGGGAAGTCTCATCCAACATTGTATAGGCCTTTCTAGTTAAAACGAAGTAGATCAAAACCAAATAAGCTACACCAAAATCTAGGGCTAACTACAGATTGCTCATGTTTCTGTTAACCATTATTTGACCTTTAATAAATTAGTTTCATAAGTACATACACCTGTGCGGGTATGCTGGCTGCAAGCGTAAGACATACAACCAGCAACATTACCCAGCCAATCACTCTGCATCGTCCTCTGGGTCTAAAGCTGACTTATCAACCTCAACAAACCTAGCGGTCTTCTGGTAGAACTTATATCCAATGCGCGCAGTCTCACCGTTCCGATTTTTTACTACATGAAGGTCTAAGCACCGATATTCTTCTGTTCCGGGGGTTTTGGAAGTTTTGAGAAGTGAAGCCGTGTCGGCTCCATATTCAATGTTCCCAGTTTCTTTGAAGACACTGAGGTTCTTCTTCTTGTATCCTGCTCGGTTCTCAGAGCAGATTGCAAGGACTGAAACATTAAGTTTTCTCGCAATCCTCCTTAATGCCGATACATTTGCAGTAACTCTATCCATGGCGTTTGAAGCGGATTTTACTTGGTCGATTGAAAGAGGAATAAGCTGTAGATAGTCCACTACTAGCAGGCAAGATGTAGCACCCGCCTTTTTAAGGACCCCTTGAACAATCATCTCAATTTCAAAGGCCGTCGTCTTCTCATCTGCTTCAACAATGGTTGTATGTGGTGCTATCTCAATAGCATACTCACCTAATGCCGCTAAAATCTTTGGCTTGTTAATTGGGTCTTCTAGGGCAAGCTTTCCCCTGCGGAAATGGCGAGTATCTATGCATGTTTTACGGGATAGTGTCTTTTCCCGAAGCTCAGCCTTCGACTGTTCATAATTAATATAAATCACAGGGACTTTAGCTAAATTGGCGACATTATTTGCGATCTGCCAGGCAAAGGTTGTTTTACCTGCACCCGGTTCAGCGGCGATGACATGAAAACCTGCACCGAGCCCATTGCAGACCCTATTAAGATGATCAAATCCAGTATTTAAGCCAGTAAAGTCACCTCCGTTTGACTTTAGTTCCAACGAGCGCACATACTCAGGTAACCCCTTAAGCTCGTTATCGGGCAGCTTGCGATCTAAAGTTGGTGCTGTGCTTGTGAGTACCTTAGATAGGTTGTGCAGTATTGTTTCATAGGTGGAGTCCTCATCACTGTGAGCTGCCAAAATCTTTGTTTTCAAATCCTTTAATTGTCGAGATTCAATCCGTTTTCGCAGCAAATGCAGGTAAGCAGCAGCCCCCCCGGGTAAAATTGGCACGCCTGCAAGACTATCAATAACAGTGGCAATTGATTGAGCTTTAGTCCCGGGATTGCCGACCTTCAAAGCGCAAGCTTTAGCTTTTAAAATTGCTAAATCTATAAAGCCCCCGTGAAGCCAGCTATCACAAACGATAGCCGCAAGGGTTTTGTAAGGCTCATCAAGGCCTGCACGAACAGTAGAAAGCTCAGAGATAACAGAGGGATCCCCCTGCACAGCGGCAGCAAGAACTCTTTGTTGAATCTCATCAAAATCACGCAAAGGCAAAAAATCTTCTGACATAATTACAATACCTTTTTAATAAGGAAATCGTTCACATCCTTGCCGATTGGCACAACAAGTGCATCGGCTTTAAAACCAAATCTTCGAAACTGACTCCGAAGTTTGCTAGCGGCATCCTCGCCTGCTCTGTCCTTATCGAATAAGACATGGATGCGAGTAGCTTTTG
>JAPLNF010000278.1:0-5282 GCA_026692965.1 Planctomycetota bacterium | reverse complement strand
AATGTTCAGGGAAACTATTCGCCCCAGGAGCACCAATTGCAGGCATCCCAAGCTGAGCTGCTGAGAGCGTGTCGATTAGGCCTTCGCAAATGAAAAGCTCTGCAGGCTTAGTCAGCAAAACATCTATTTGATAAGGCGCTGGGCAGCTTAAACCCACCGGCTTAAGCTCTTTAATTTTTGGATTAGCCTGCATTGACCGACCTGCAAGGTAAACCGGGGTATTGTTGTACAGAAAGAAAAATAACAGAGGGTGTTCTTCGAAGTGAAACGCACCTGCATTATTAACTATGCCTGCCACTTCCAGATCATCCAAAGAAAACTCACTGCACAATATAGCCCAAGCTTTAGAAGGATCTTCCAAATAACGAACACCTAAACTGCCGCACAGTTCTGGGTTTAGCTTTCGGCTGGAGAGATACTGCCCGCCTAAATTCTCAAGAGTTGGCATTGAAGCTAACTCAAAAAGCCTCGTAAAAACTTGGTGCCCATTTGCAGCCAGCTCCTTATCAAACTGGGTTACTGGATTTGCTGGTGCCGCTGAAACATGGCGAGCCCTCGTTTCAAGGAGATCTCTTGCTTCAATGAAAGAATACCCCAAAACTAATTGGACCATGTCGATAGCGTCACCACTAGATGCACAAGAAAAGCAGTAAAAGTAATCTTCGTTTAACCTGCAAGAAGGGTTTTGGTCGCAACCCCCACTGTGCTTTTCGGGGTACAGACAATGAATGTTTTTTCCGAAAACCTCTAATCCAAGAATCTCAGCAGTTACCGGAACATTAAACTTCTCAACCTCATGCTGACTATGGTTAAAAACTTCGTGATCGTAAGAACTCATAGCGACGCCTCCTGGTACCAGTTCTTGTTTTGTGTAATCTCTAAACGATTGTTTTCAGTATCAACATTAAAGCTAACCACGATACCCTCATCAATGAGCTTTGATAGAAGCCTATCAAGTCGCCTGCAACTTTCAGAAAAATGAGAACTATCAAAACCTAAAGCACTAAGAGTACCCTTTAGATTGCTTCTAACAAAAAAACCATCCTTGCGAGTCTGCCTAAGAATCAGCAAAAGTGTCCTTACCGTTGATCGCTCTCGACCAAGCCTGCCTAGCAGGCTAAAAATCTTAACTGAAAGCTTTGTAAACTTGTAAGTACAGCGCACGCCTTTCAACTCTTCGACTAGGCTGTTGTGCAAATGAAAAAAGAATTTGGTAGAAGGTTTCAGCTTACCACTTAAAAGATAGCGCAGCTTATAAACCGGGCGTGGGCAGGAAACACAAGTGTTGATTTTTTCTAGTCCGGAGGGCAGATCATCTAAGTCCAACACATTGTCTTCATCCTCGTAAACAAAACCATAGGATTCGAAAAGATGCGTATGCTTTTCTTCAACTGCCTTGACGACCCGCCGGAAACTCACACACTTCGCTTGGAAAAGCCGCTCAATTGATGACTTTATAGCCTCAACTAACTTCGGAGAAAACCTACCTGTGGAGTACTCTGCCCTCCTTCCCGGTGGAATAAGAGCACGGCTAAACACCTTGTGTGAGCAACTTTTACTAAATTGCAGTAGACTCAAAAGACTAGCAAACTTGACTTCAACACGATCGCCAGGTCTCTTAGGGTCAACCAAAGCTAGGCAACCAACCAAAGTGATTAAATCTATTCCAGAGAGGCTTAACATTGTCGAATCAGTACCATCAGCAGTTAAGTTCTGAATAAGGCTATTCGGCATAGAGAACTCCTTTAAATTTTTATGTGGTTTCATTTGGCACTCTCCAAGCTGGGTTGCTGGTGTGCCGCTAAGCTGCCCCAACTTTGACCAGACGTAACTGTCACTTTAAACGGAATCTTAAAACCGAAACTCTCAACTCCAAGGTCGGTCATCAAGGCAGGAAGTTCAGCAGCAAAATGCTCGACCTCTTCGTCAGGCACCTCGAACTGCAACTCGTCATGCAGAGAAAGAATCATCTTTATCTGAGGGTGGGACTCGCGAATGTGGTTGTGGCACTGAATCATCGCAAGTTTTGTTACGGTTGAAGCCGCAGCTTGGATTGGAAAATTCTGTGCTTCTCTCAGGGAAGCGTTTAACAAACCAAACTCACTTCTTCCAGTTCGCTGAGCGTCTGGCAGAACTCTGCTCCTCCCAAAAACATCAACGATGTAGCCATTCCTTTTAGCAAAAATATGGCTGTTTTCGATGAAGGCCTCCACCTTTGGGAAGCTTTTGAAGTATGCTTTGACTAGGCCCTCGGCTTCTTCAACAGTCAAAGACAACTCTTTGGCTAGAGACTGAGCGCTACGCCCATAAATGATACCGAACTGGATAGCCTTAATTTGGTTGCGTTTTTTAGTATGCAGACGCTTTACTTCGTTAGGCTCACAATCTAGATCGAATATTTTTTTAGCAACTAACCCATGAAGATCGACACCACTACTTATAGCCTCAAGCATGGCTTGATCACCGCTCACCGAAGCTAGAACAAACAACTCTTGTTGATCAAAATCAGCGGCAACAATCTTAAAGCCAGGCGGGGCAATAAAGCCATTTCGAATACCATAACCGTCTTCTTTAGGAAGCGTTTGGATTTTATTTGTTGCCGTTAAACGCCCAGTTACTGTACCAATTTGATTATATTTTGGCCGAAGGCGTAAATCATAATCAACCTCAAGCGGAAATTTGCAGTATGTGCTAAGGAGCTTTGCAATTTTCTTATACTGGAGGATTTTGTGAACTACCTGATTTTCGTTACTTAAAAGAGTTAGGCTCTCTTCATCAGTTGAGGGACTACCCTTTTCTGTTTTTTTGGGGATCGGTAAGCTGAGAGCTTCGTAAAGCAATTTAGCTATCTGCTTGGATGAATTAGGATTGAATTCTAGACCTGCAATTTCCTGTATTTTTGCTAAAATATCTGCTTGCTCTGGCTCTAGATAATCACGTAGAGAGGTAAAAAAACCACAATCAATCAAGTAGCCATTTTTCTCCAATTCCGCAATAACTGGGATCAAAGGCATTTCAACTTTCGTCATTAAATAATTCATGATGCAACCATCGCTTTCTTTTGTGTTTGAGAAATCTGAAAAGTGTAAAGAACATCTTTGGCACAGTAACTAGAGGCAATAGCTAAATCCACCGATTGAAAGGCACTCATCGACTCAGAGCTTAACGACCAAGGGGCAACATCTAATTCCCTAATAGCCAATTTTTCTAGGTCAGCAGGCAAATTAGGTTGAAGCAGTTTTGATGCAAGAAATGTATCCCATTCTAATTGAAGGTCGATGCCTGCATGGAGCTTAAGCCAGGCAAATTCGAATTTGGCATTATGAGCAATAAACTTTTTACTCTTTAAATCAAGAGTGCTCACCACCTCAAAAAGGGAAAGCTGATTGGGCAGTAAAGTGTCATCTTCTGGCAAGGTGTGGGCAATTGGGAGATAGGCAACCAAACCCTCAATACCCAGGCCAACACTTACGATATAACCCTTGTCAGGTTCGAGTGAGGACGTTTCGATGTCAATTGTTATGACATCAAAATTAGCAAGTTTATCCCTTAAAAGAAGGAGATCTAAACTAGTGCGAACAACCCAAACTTGCTCTTGTGAAGTAGCTTTTGGATTCTCCGCAACTGGCTTATTCAATTCAGCGAGTATAAAGCACTTGTCAGCCTCACTAAGATTTAATGAAGGCAACTTCGCCTTCATTAAGTTTGTGAATTCTTCAAAAAAAGACGCCATTAAACACCACCTTTCGTTTCTTTGGTTTTGGAATGAATAGGATCAGCAGCTACCAACTTGCATTGGTAGTAATTTTGGATAAGTACGAAAATGGTCTCAGCCTTCTGAGCGTTAGGCAGGTTTAGCACTTTCACCACCTCCAATAAATGGCATGCTCAACCAGCGTTGAAGATCGGCTAAGGAGTAAAGCACAGTTTTCCGCTTTCCATTACCGACCCTGATACAAGGTATTTGGTGATCCGCCGTCAGTTGGTAAAGATGGCGGAGAGAGATACTCAAGCTCTTGGCAGCCTCCCTAGGCCGAAGGGCGAGGGGGAAAATAGGCTTTGGGGTCATTTCTAAACTCCGTTGGCGCAGGCCACAAAGTGCAGCCCGCATACCCATGTGCGGATATTCGATAAAACTGTAAAATAATATTTTGTGGAACTGTGAAAGTGCAGCAATTGCACTGGAAAAGCAAAGAAATGCAGGAAAAAGAAATTTAAAAGTGTTCGATAAAAGTAGTGGAACAGTGGGACAGTGGAACAACAGAAAAGGACCTACAACTTAAAGGTCATTGTCGGAGGCAGGCTGCCCGGCTATTTCGGCCGCTTTTTTACCTAAAAGTATATGAGGCGCTACATCTTTGTTTAGCAGTTTCAATGATTGTGAAATTCTGCCGGTTTTACAAACTAACTGGTAATTTTTATAACCTTGAAACTCCTTCTTAAAAAACCGTGATGCGGTACTTTTAGCCAATTTTGTTTTTTCGGCCAATTCTCCACATCCTATAGGCTCAATGTTGCCACAACTACCATTTCCGTACCTGTGGTGCTTAGTCAGAGCAGCGATAAACACTAAGTCCGAATCGATCGTTTTACCTACCACCCGCCTAGATCTGCGCTTTCCGGAAGTAGGCGTAATGGCCTTCGATTTCGTTACAGGAGATGATTCAGGGTTAGTATCAGATGATAGAGCCTCTTCTGGCCCCTGGAGAATGACTGGTGCCAGCGGCACTTGGAGGCTGTTGAGGCTACTCGCAATAATGTGATTCTCGCGTACAAATCTTCGCTCTTCGGGAGAGAAATTAGTTAAAGAGTTTTGGAACCTAAGCTCGGCCTCCCGAGTAATAGGCATTCGTCCAAGGTTTAAGTAAGCCTCCGCTTCGCTCGTAGTTGCGCCAGCTTTTAAGGCAATACTGTCTCGCAGCTCAGCATAACGATCCGCAAAAGGCCCCATAACTGGACTCCAACCATAAATGAAAATCAAGTTACCTAAGAGCAGTATCTTAACCTCACCACAACCCACCTGCATCTACAATCTGGCAACAAGCAGCGAGGAAACGCAAGCACTTTGCAGCCTGCGCATCTTGCGGTTAAGAGGTGGTACCCAATGCTGTTTATAAAAGACAAAAAAAAACACACCTGCCCCCTACCATAATGAGTGCGCAAGCCTCAAGTTTACTCACCCAAAAAGCTAAAGTATCACCCTCAAAGCACAAGAAAACGACAAGCTACATGGCACCCCAAAACCCGCTACATGGCACCCCAAAACCCGCTACATGGCACCC
>JAPLNF010000277.1 GCA_026692965.1 Planctomycetota bacterium | reverse complement strand
GAAGGGAACATTACCAAATGGCCGGCGTAGGTGTACTTAGTACGATCCTTCTCAGGTTCCTTGCTTACGCTTGGTCGGATTTCGCCCCAGAAAGAAACTCCCGAATGCATCTCCGATTCCACCAGTTTCGCGGAAAACACGAGGCGGAAATCGGTGTACTTTTCCTTGGTCAGCAGGTAGGTGCTGAATTTGATGGGCTTAGTATTCTTGGCAATGATAACGCCATCTTTAACTGACCAGTGGTCTTCAAATCCTTCCCACCCTGACAGATCCTTGCCGTTGAAAAGCTTAATCGTCTCAGACTTCCCCTTAGCTGGGGGCACGACCGGTGCCTTATCTTTGTCGGCGGCCGAGGCTGTCTCCTTATTAATAAGAAGCAAAACCAACAATCCAGTTACAAACGCCTTTGCGAGCAGCCATCGATTCATATCTCTTCTCCTTGGAAGTGCATTAAAAATATCTCAGAAAATAAGGCTATCACGGACAGCGCACCGAAGCAACACTCTACCGGGAAGATAAAGAGGACATTCTAATACTGGTTCTGTTAGTCAAAGCCAATTCACTTAGTGCTTACGCTACAAATAGGAAAGGTTTACTGGCGGGTTTTGCCTATTGGATTACACTGGCTTCAATTTTTAGGGATAAAAAATCAATTCTTCAAGCCAAATAGGCATTATAAACGGCAATTTCCGCATGAATATTCGGTGTAATTCCTAAATTTCTTTTAATCTTGTTGAACAACCCAGCCTCTTCATCATATCATACATAGCGTCAGGGTGCTCTTCACCTGCGTGCAACAACTATGATTTTTTACATTACTTTTTTCAAGGTGCATTCATGTTTCGTAATCACAAGCCTGTGGTTTCAAAAAATCGCTTTTTTAAGCCTACTCTTAATAATCTTGAAAGTCGAATCGTACCTGCAAATTATGCGGTTAGCAGTTTGGGTGATGCCGGCGCCGGTACTCTTCGTGATGCCATTATTGCTGCCAATGCAAACCCTGGTCCAGATTCTATAACTTTTACCACTACGGGTGTGATTACTTTAGTCACCGATCTTACTGCAATTACTGGCCCGGTGAACATCAATGCTCTTTCCGGCACTGCCACCACGCCTACGATTGAACTTAGTGCAAATTCCCATGGTGCTTTTCAATTCAATGCAGGATCGATTGGTTCCCAATTGCGCGGATTTTCTATTGTTGGTGCTGCAGGAGCAGGTGACTTAGCCAACGGCATCACCCTGAATGATTCCAATATCACCATTGCAAACAATTACATCGGGCTTCGATTAGATGGTACCACTATCTCTGCAAACGCAGGCGATGGTATCAAAATTAATTCAACGTCAACTGGGAATATTATCGGGGATATTGATCCGATTAGTGGCGTGAATTATTACACCTCGACGGCGGTGAACCCTGCCTGGCAGGGCATTCGTGGTGGCGATACTGCAGGGACTTATCTGATAACCGGGACTAATGGAGCTGATGGGATCCTTTATATAGGGAACATCAACGGAAGTGGCACACCAAACACCATCAATGTTCCTTTAGAGGGCACTTCGAATTTGCCCAATCAAGATGGGGTTACCACTGCAAGCACCAGTATTTATGGCCCAGATAACTTAGGCAATGGCAATGTCAGGCTGGTAGGAAATTACACTAATTCTAACAAATCAACTGCTGCGGTTTATTCAAATGGTTTTGTGTACGAAGGTACAACCACAGGAGATGGTGTATTCACCACCATTAATTATCCTGGTGCAACTTATAATTATGTCCACAGCACCATGGGCGGACTGGCGGTTGGTAATCATGATACCGGCACTGCAAACGGCCAACCAATCGGCGCTGGTGCTGCATATGTGTATGACATTCAAAATCAAACTTTCACCGATATCGTTTTCCCAGGGTCGGTAAGCAACACTTGCTATGGTATTTGGTATAACGGGGGTACAAGTTACACAATCGTTGGCGGGCACAGTAGCGCCCCAATCAATAACCTTGGGCCCAACAATCTCGATACCCCACTTGGCGCAGGCTACATGGCTGACTACGACTCTTCAACTAATCAATTCACCAACTGGAAATCTTTCAATTACCATAATCAGGTGGGTGTTGTTGATTTTATTTCGCACTTTGAGGGCGTCAGCGGTGTTGAAAAAGGAGTGTACACCCTTAGTGCGGATTACGCTGATATAAGCACCGGTTCACTTGCGGGAGGATCTTTTGTTACCGTCAGGCGAAATACCGATGGCAGTTTCTCTGATGCTGTATGGGCTGACCTTAGCTATACCCCCACCCAAACTGGTCAAATTATAACCAGCAGTAACTCTGTTTATGGCAACCAAGTTGTTGGCGTGGTTTTTGCTGCAGCTACCATACCTTTTCAGGCAACGGTTGTTTCTCAATTTCAACTTTCAAATGTAATCAGCGGTAATGCCTTGAATGGGATTGAAATCAATGGTTCGAATGCTAACCAAGTAGCGATGAACTACATTGGTACAGACTTCACAGGCAATGTAGATAAAGGGAACCTCCTTAATGGTATTTTGATTACTAACGGCTCGAAATTGAACATCATTGGTGGAGAAGACACTGGCGGAAATGACCCTGTAAATTCGGTTTTTGCTCGTCCTCCAATGGGCAATCTCATTTCAGGAAATAACAATAACGGGGTATTGATCAATGGGGCATCCGAAGGCAATCGCCTTAGTGGAAATTTCATTGGTACCAATGCATCCGGCAATGCTGCCTTAGGTAATTCATTGGATGGCGTTGCAATTGTCAGTGCTAATCAAAACTCACTTTTGGGAACCACCTTTCCGCAAAACCCCTTTGTTTTTTATAACGTACTTAGTGGAAATAATGGCAACGGCTTAAGAATCACGGACTCCAATAACACAACTGTACAGGCAAACTTCATGGGCATGGGGGCTAACAATAGCACCATTGTTGCAAACGGTGGCAATGGCATTCTCGCCTCCGGATCTTCCAAAAACATTCAGTCTGGTGGGCCTATTCCATTAGGTAATGTTGTCTCGGGAAATAGTGGAAATGGTATCGAAATCAGAGATACCGTTTCAGGCTTTGTTAGTTTCAATGACTTTGTTGGCCTTGCTGCATTTGCAGATATCGCTTCCCCAAATTTGCTGGATGGTTATCTCATTAGCTCCACCGGTGGCAACAATTTGTTGCGCACATGCATCACCTCCGGCAATGTAGGAAACGGGATCCATATTACCGGAGCAGCTACTGGGGTTACAATTGAACCCACAATTATTGGACTTAATTCCAGTGGTGCTGTTGCCATCCCAAATCTGAAAAACGGCATCTTGATTGATGGCACCGCCCACGACAACATTATCGGTACTGATAGTACTTTACCGAGCAACAACTCTTCCATCATCCCAAGAAACACCATTTCTTCCAGTGGGGAATATGGTATCGCCATTAAGGGGACAGCCAATAACAACAGTGTAAAATACTTTTTTATGGGTACCGATCTTGGAGGAACGGGCAATTTCGGTAATGGCTTGGGCGGGATTTTGCTAGATACAGGTACTTATTCCAACACCATTGGTGGCACAAATACTCTCTTCTCAAGTTACATAAGTAATAATCTTGGGAATGGAATTACTATCAATGGATCGAATAACAATACCATTCAAAATACGACCATTGGACTTGGTTTAAACAGCTCTCCTACCCCGAATACTAAAAATGGAATTTCTGTAACCAATGGTTCTGGCAACAAGCTGGGCGTGGTTTCCCTTGGAAATACCATTGCCTCCAACAATGAAAACGGCATCGTTATTAACTCCGGAAGCAATAACAGTATTCTTGGTAATTCAATTTTTGCCAACCTGCTTTCTGGAATCGTGGTCAAGGCTGGTGCGAATAACAACCAGCCCGCCCCTGTTTTAAGCACCGCTACCGCCACAGGTGGCCAAACCATTCAAATCAATGGTAAGATCAATGCTTCTGCAAACACCACTTACCAAGTCCAGTTGTTTGAAAGCCCAATCACTACCGGAACCGCCCAAGGTGAGTTTTATCTTGGATCAATTTCAGTAACCACCAATGCTAGCGGGGTTGGAAGTTTTCAGTTCAATTACGCTGCAACATCTGGGGTTTATGGTGATGTGTTTACCGCAACTGCGACTGATCCCAACGGAAATTCCTCTGCGTTTTCCACTTCGATAATTCTTGCAAATTCGCAAATTTTTGCAGTGGGTTCAGGCGCGGGCGGTTTACCCCAAGTTAATGTTTATGATGCAGATACCGGGGCATTGCTTTATTCTTTCCTAGCTTATGGAGAGGGTTTCAATGGCGGGGTTCGTGTAGTCGTAGCAGATCTTGAGGATGATGGCATTCAGGAAATTATTACTTTCCCGGGCTCAGGCGGGGGCCCTAATGTAAAGACATTCAGCGCTGCAAATGGCACACAAATCTCTGGCCCTCTTGGCAGCTTCATGGCTTATGATTCCGGCTTTAGTGGCGGGGTTTTTGGCGCAGCCGGGGATATCAATGGCGATGGATATCTGGATATTATCACGGGCGCTGGCGCTGGTGGTGGCCCCAATGTCAAAGCTTTCAGCGGACTTGATGGCTCCTTAGTTGCAAACTTCTTTGCATTCAATTCTAGTTTCACCGGTGGTGTTTCTGTTGCCGCTGGTGAAATCAACAGCGATGGTTTTGCAGATATCATCGTTGGTGCAGGCGCGGGTGGCGGGCCTCAAGTCAGTATCTTTAGCGGCTTGAATCAATCTTTGATTCGATCCTTCTTTGCCTTTGATGTTGGATTTACTGGCGGCGTTTTTGTCGCTGTCGGCACTGTAACTGGAGATGACACAGTTGAAATCATTACGGGGGCAGGTGCGGGTGGCGGACCAATGGTAAGCCTCTTTAACTCAAGCGCATCCCTGTTGGGTAGCTTCTTCGCATTTGACCAAGATTTTACCGGAGGCGTTAGTGTTGGGGTCTCGCTTTCAAGTACTCCTGGCTTGCAGAATATTCTTGTAGGCGCCGGTGCTGGTGGCGGACCTGAAGTTAAAACCATTGCGGTTTCTAGTGCAAATAGTGATTATTCATTTACAACCATCGATTCGCTCTTTGCATTCGATGAAGATTTTACGGGCGGTGTTTGGGTCGCAGGCAGGACGTCCTAACCTGCTAAACTCATTCATATCAAATAAAAAGGCGCTCTCCAAGTTCATGGAAAGCGCCTTTGCTTTTTACCTTTCAACGCTCAATCCTGATTTCTACTTCTTCAAGTATTCAATCAAGAAAGCAGTGCTTGAAGGCAGCTTTGTGTTTGGCATGTCTTGATGTACCAAAACGCCTTCCACTCCTTCAGCTTTCAGCTTTTCTGCAAGCTTCACTCCCAGAATTGCAGAGTGCGTAGGATCTTTCTGATTGGTACCAACCACTGGAGGAGTATCCTGCTTGCCAAAGTAAAGCCCGATTGGTGGATCATTCTTGCTCACCAATGCATAGGGGGAATATTCATTAATCCACTTCATAATTTTTTCGCGGTTCTCCATCACAACGGTAAGATTAGGCATACCAAAAGCATGTGCACCATAAGTATAGTTAGGCATCCATTCTTTAAGTTCCTTAGGATCAAGCGAAGTTTGCGCGCCATTAACTGCCGCACAATAAAGGCGGGTCGATTCGCGCGCAATCGGATCTGCGCTATCGGGTTGTGCCATGTCTTCGTGAAACGCTAACCAAAGTGAGGAGCAACCACCTGCAGAACCACCCGTTGCACCAATGCGCTTCTTATCTAAATTCCATTCAGAAGCTTTTGAACGCACGAACTGCAATGCCCGAGCTGCATCTTCCAACGGAGCCTTTACAGGCGGTTCAACTTTAAGTTCAACAGCTTGCTTCACATACCGGTAGTTGATTGCAACAACGG
>JAPLNF010000276.1 GCA_026692965.1 Planctomycetota bacterium | reverse complement strand
CTTTCATAGCGACCCCGAAAATCGGTATGGGGCTTTATTCTCGAAATAGTCACGACCGCATCCGCAGCCAATGCGTTTTTATCCCAATAAACAGGCTCACTCCAAGAATTCTTGCCTATCACAACAGAGTCCATGTCCGTCTTTACCGTAACGCCAAGATACTCTTCGGAAATCCCATACTCTCCAAGCAAATCCCTCTGCCCCTGCGCATTAGCTCCGCCATGACTTCCCATCGCCGAAACGATAAAAGGCTTGGCTCCAATCCCCTTGAAATATTCGATCGTTGCTTTCACAATTACTGAAAGGTTAGCAATACCCCTGCTACCAACACCAATGGCAACATTGGCGCCCGGCTTAATTTTCTGCTGCAAACCAGAGTTTTTCCACTGCAACAGAGTTTCCCCCGCCACATCTTTAACTTCAGGCTGCTTTGCAATTTGCTTCACAAGTGTCAATGCTGGAATATGCACGGAAATACCTCCAAAAATTATTTTGTCTGCTTTTTTTATATCAAGGTACAGGGCATGTTGCGATCAAAAAATACAACATACCGTTTTCTATGGACTCCAACCCATCACAATAGCTTTCAATTGCTAAACCACTACTTGCTTCCATTTTTCCTAAACCGTAAAAAAAGGTTGGAATTACTTTAATAAACAGTCAAACTCATACCGCTAAGCAATCTTTAATTAAAGCAATCAACCATAATCGTGAAAGTCACCATGAATCCTGGATATCTTTTTCCCCTAATGATTTTGATCCTTGCGGGAATTGTTAGCCAACAGATTACAAACTTCTGGAAACTTCCATCACAAATACACGCGCAGTCTTCACCCGAAGAACTTGCAAGCAAGCAAAACCGAATTGTGCTGCCCCCTAACCAACCAGAATTCAAAGGCAAAATCGGAAAGAATTTCAAAGAGTCTACACCAGACTGGAACCCTGCGATTCCTATGAAAGCCCCCGCAGGCGCACCCAACATTATTTTAGTTGTACTAGACGATGTTGGTTACGGACATTTAGGCTGCTATGGTGGACCTATCCAAACCCCAAACATTGACAAACTTGCCTCGACCGGACTTCGCTACAACAACTTCCATACGACCGCCCTTTGCTCGCCGTCACGTGGCGTTTTGCTAACCGGCCGAAATCATCACGCGATCGGTCTGGCGGCGATCACCGAAGGAGCAACCGGCTTTCCGGGCAACTATGGAAATATCCCCAAAAGCGCTGCGATGATTCCTGAAACACTCAAGCAAAATGGCTACAACACAATGGCTTTGGGCAAGTGGCACCTTGCACCATACACAGCCTACACTGCAGCCGGGCCTTTCGATCGTTGGCCGCTTGGCATGGGCTTCGAAAAATACTACGGCTTCCTCGGGGGCGAAACCGATCAATGGGCCCCACTTTTATGTCAGGACAACCACTTCATCGACACCCCAGCTCGCAATGGTTATCACCTCACCGAAGATTTAGTGGACCACACCATTAACTATATTCGTGACCAACAGCAGGCAAATACCGGGCGACCTTTTTTCACTTACCTCGCCCTTGGTGCCTGCCATGCCCCTCTTCACGCCCCAAAGGATTACATTGCAAAATACCAAGGAAAGTTCGACCAGGGGTGGGATAAAGTTCGTGAAGAAACTTTTGAAAGACAAAAGAAAATGGGAATCATTCCCAACAACTCCATTCTTCCACCTGCAAATCACGGGATTCAAGCTTGGAATGATTTAAGCGCTAATCAAAAGAAAGTTTACTGCAAACTGCAAGAGGTTTTTTCAGGGTACCTTGACCATGCCGACCACCAATTGGGACGGTTATTCAACATTCTTGATGAAATGAAAATCCGAGACAACACCCTAATTATGGTTGTTTCCGACAACGGAGCTTCTCAGGAAGGATTGCAAAACGGCACACTCAACACCGACCGCTATCGCAGTTTCTTCCCCGATACAATCCCTGAGATGATCAAAAATCTTGATCAAGCGGGTGGGCCTTCTTCTGATCCACATTACCCAATGGGATGGGCGATGGCTGGAAACTCCCCACTCAAACGATGGAAGCAGGATACCCATGCGGGCGGGAACACCGATCCGTTTATAGTCTCTTGGCCTGCCAAAATAAAAGATGGGGGCTCTATTCGAAACCAGTACCATCACCTAGTTGATGTGGTTCCAACCATTCTGGAACTCACCGGCCTACCTGCACCAACTTCAGTCAATGGCGTTTCCCAAATGCCGCTTCATGGCGTAAGCATGGCGTACTCCTTTCCAGATGCAAAATCCAAGACCACCAAAAAAGTCCAGTACTACGAAATGTTAGGAAGTAGGGCCATTTGGTCCGACGGCTGGACTGCAGTCACTTGGCACAAAAAAGATTCTTCCTGGGATGACGACATTTGGGAACTTTACTCAGATGAAGACTTTACTCAGTCCAACGATTTATCAAAAAAACACCCGGAGAAACTTTCGCAATTGCAAAAAATCTGGATGACTGAAGCTGAGAAATACAACGTTCTCCCTCTGGATGATCGCCGTTTTGAACGCGCAGCAGATCCTAAACGCCCCGTTGCCGCTCTCCCCAAAAAGCTTTACACTTTTTACCCAGGCACCTCTATCTTGCACCCACTTGCAGCCCCGCAAATAATGGGAAAAGAACACACCATCTCGGCACATGTAGAAATACCAGAAGGAGGGGCAGAGGGCGTTCTGGCTTGTAGCGGTGGAGAATTTGGAGGCTGGTCACTTTTCATGAAAAACAAAAAACTTCACTTCGTACACAACTATTTGAAAATCCAAGAGTTTATTATTTCCTCTCCGGATCAAATAGCAGCCGGAAAACACAACCTATCAATCCATTTCACGCCCACTGCTAAAAACACCAAGCCCGACTTTATCACGGGCGATATCAAGCTTTTGGTCGATGGCAAAAATGTTGCAAATTTAACAGGAATCAAATCCGCTCTAATTTACAGCTCAATGACAGGGTTCGGATTACTGGTAGGTCGAAGCATCGGCACACCGGTAAGTCAGGAATACAAAGTTCCGTTCGCCTTCACGGGCAAAATCGAAAAAGTTGAAATCGAATTAAAATGAATTCAAACAAATGAACTTTAAGCCGCTTGCCTAAAAGAGAAGGCACAAAACTTCGGAATATTATTTACTTGCGGGCGCCTTTCCCGTTTGAGGCGGAATTCTCGATTTGATATTCTTTCCAGCGCCTGAATCCTGGGGCGGCATTGCAGGTGCTTCTACGGGTACTGGAGCAGGAGGCTCAGCGCCACATCCGTTCAGTGATAATAATAACACCATGATCCCAAACCTTCGCAGTGCACTTCTCATTTTGACTACCTTATTTGACATCATGGAATGTTGAAAATTTCGCCACCAGATCGAGTGCTAAGAGCACCTATCAAGGAATTACTCGAATTAAAAATCATACGGGTGGATCCATCACCAAAAAGAAACATTGAACCACCATTATGAAAACTCCAATAATGCGCAGCATCACATCCCACGTCAGGGTTACCGCTCTGTAAACCGATTTTTTGGGCAGCGGTACCGTTACAAGGCTTATTAGGCGGACCCGAATAATTAGCCATGAAAAAATTGGCTATCGCAAGGTCATTGGATGTCATCACACAATCTCCATTCCCCTTACCATCATAACCATAAGCTGCGAACCACCAGCCAAACTCCAAATTGGAATTTGGGG
>JAPLNF010000275.1:2696-3534 GCA_026692965.1 Planctomycetota bacterium | reverse complement strand
CCTTCATGGACCCCATTTTGGCAATTTGTTCAAATTGTTTTCTAAAATCGTTTAGATTGAAGTCGACTTCGCGCAATTTCTTCTGTTGCTCTTCCAATTCTTCCTTGGAAATATCCGACTGAACTTTGCTGACTTTTTCAACCAAAGACATGATGTCGCCTTGGCCCAAGATCCTCTGAGCCATGCCTTCAGGTCGAAACTCTTCCAACTTGTCAAGTTTTTCACCAACCCCGATAAACTTGATCGGGACCTTGGTAACCTCCTTGATGGATAAAGCTGCCCCACCCCGGGCATCACCATCAAGCTTGGTAAGGATCACGCCATTTAATTCTAAAGCCTCGTTGAATGCTGCTGCACTATTGACTGCATCTTGACCAGTCATTGCATCGCATACAAGATAAACTTGATCTGGTTTAGCGAGTTTATCAATCTGCTTAAGTTCATCCATGGGCATTTCAGCGATATGCAATCGGCCTGCAGTATCGAGAATTACCGTATCAATAAGAGTTCGCTTGGCGTAGGCGATTGCATTAACGCAAACTTGAACAGGCGTAGGGATAGGCTTGCCAGGTTCTGCAACTTCGGAATAAACAGGAACCTGAATCTGCTCGCCTAAAACGCGTAATTGCTCGACAGCGGCAGGCCTTTGCAGATCTGCTGCAACCAATAATGGCTTGCGACCTTTGCCTTTGAGTGTCAGCGCAAGTTTGCCTGCAGTGGTAGTTTTTCCCTGCCCTTGAAGGCCACAAAGCATGATAATCGTAGGCCGATCCTTGGCGAAAGGAATAGCAGTATCCACAGGCCCCATAAGCAAGACAAGCTCATCGTAAACGAATTT
>JAPLNF010000275.1:0-2624 GCA_026692965.1 Planctomycetota bacterium | reverse complement strand
TTTCAGTGATTCGATTAATAAAGTTTTCAGCAGCGGTGAAGTTCACATCGGCATCAAGAAGAACGATGCGGATAGCTTCCATCGCCTCGCGGATGTTCGCCTCAGAAAGGCGCCCTTTTCCACGCAGGGTTTTTAAAGCTGCGGCCAACCTTTTTCGTAAACCATCAAACATGGCAGTCCCAATAAAAATCGAATGCGCCTAAATTGCGCTAGAACACTATCTTTTTATTATAAAAGAATGCACTGCAGGTGCAACCTATCGTTGAAAAACTCGCCCTTAATAAATATCGTCCTCACTTTTGAATCTAAATTGATTGTATCAATTATTACGCGCGTATGAACAAGCGTACACCTAATAATCGTCGCATTATTTTTTTAAATCATTGACAGAACAAGCCCCAAAAGTTTAACTTATACCCTTGGCCTCTTCTCTGTTCCGGCCCCGCTAACGCAGTCAAATGTATTAGCGGGGTTTTTTTATTCCCCTTATTTACTCCCAAAGCTTTCTACCTTAAACTACTTCTCGTCCTTAAAACCAATCAAATGCACCACAAAAAATGACAAGCCTGCACCGAATTTTAGAACCCGAAGTGATGGATACCCTCGAGGAAGCTTTCGAATACGACTCTATGGATCACAGCCAAGTCAACGAAGTATTTTGCAACGATTTTTTTACTGCAAGGAATCTAACCGATGGCGTTCAGATTCTCGATGTTGGCACAGGCACCGCCCAAATCCCCATAGTGATGTGCAAACGCAACAGCAGCCTTAAGATTACCGCAATCGATCTCGCAGAATCAATGCTGACACTAGGAAATAAAAATATCCAAACTGCACGCCTGGAAGATTCCATCACGCTAGTTAAAGTTGATTCAAAAAAAATGCCCTACCCTGATGAATCTTTTGACCAAGTTGTCTCCAACAGCATCATCCATCACATTCCAAATCCTCTTGAATGCTTTAAGGAAATGGTCCGGGTCACCAAAAAAGACGGATTATTATTTATCCGCGATCTGCTTCGCCCCTTTTCCATGGCGGAACTTCAAAATATTGTTAGTCTGCATGCAGGCGATGCCACGCCTAAGCAAAAACAACTGTTTACAGATTCGCTGCACGCTTCGCTATCTCTTGCGGAAGTTCGCGAAATGGTAAAACGATTTGGCTTTGATGCCTTCACCGTAATTCAGTCTTCCAATAGGCACTGGACCTTTACCGCCAGGAAATCTTGAAAGGCTTGAAATGCATAGTCTGATACAAATAGGCCACGGGATAATGTTCACCTTGGAAGCAGTTTATCAACTTCCATTTGCGTTCAAAACTCCGCAGGAATTAATTCGTCAAACTTATAAAACCTTGATCGGCGCCCTTCCCTTGGCGATTGTCGCAGGGCTAGCAATCGGGGTCGTAGTTTGGATTCATTTGCGCGATGCCTTGGTAAATGTCGCAGGCCCTTCTGCAATGACATACCTGCCTCAGGCCTTGGCTCTGGCTGTGGTAGTTGAATTTGCCCCATTATGTTCAGCACTAATTCTTGCAGGAAGATCGGGCTCAAGCCTTGCTGCGGAAATTGGCTCAATGAAACAAACAGAACAAATTGACGCCCTTACGCTTTTGGGAATAAGACCGATGCAGGCGTTGATAGCACCCAGAATTTTAGCATGTGTAATCTCACTCCCAATCCTTACTGTGTTCAGCGCATACTTGGCGATTTACTCAGGATTTCTAACGGAATCACTTACCGGTTCGATGAGTTTTTCCCAATATCAAAATGAAGTGCTAAGAGTGCTAACCTTACGAGAATCCTTACCTGCCTTGGGGAAAACCTTCGTTTTCGGACTCGCAATCGGAATCTCGGGTTGCTACTACGGAATGGAAACCGAAGGCGGAACCGAAGGCGTCGGCAAAGCTGCAACCCAAGGAGTTGTCAGCTCCATCATCTCGGTTCTTATCTTAAATGTGTTTCTCGTCAAAACCATCCATTTCTTTTTCAACTAGTAATTTCCAAGAATCACAACGTCCAACCTTTTCGATATTCCCTGAACAGGAATTTGTCTGCGTCTTTGTCTCCCGTAGTGCCTTTGGCATCGTCCCAACTTATTTTCATACCACTGCGAAGAGCGACATTACCCAGCAATACGGTTTCAGCTAGCGCCCCGCTGTAATCAAAATTACAAGTGGTCACTTTCTTGTTTTTTATCGCATCAACCCATTCCTGATGATGGCCTATTGAATTAGGAATGATTGCGGGTGGCGCAGTAAAGCCTTTAAACTTATCTTCGGGCATAAGTTTATACTTCGAGTAATCAGCGATCAACTGGCCTTTGGTTCCTTCGAAAAGAATTCCCGAAGCAAAACCATGGTAAGGTTCGACATGATCCCAACCCGGCCCTTTCACTCCGTTATACCAAGTAAGATGCACTGCAGGTTTTTTACCTCTATTAGGATAGTTATAATCCGCTTTAACAAGATCTGGAACAGTTTGATCACCTTCTTGAATCCTTTTTGAAACAGCCTCAACTGTTAGAGGTTTTCGCAAATCAAGAGCCCAATGCACAAGATCCATGTAATGGCATGCCATGTCTGCAAACACTCCGCCACCAAACTCCCAGAAATATCTCCAGTTG
>JAPLNF010000274.1 GCA_026692965.1 Planctomycetota bacterium | reverse complement strand
CAAGTTAAAAACCATCAGCAAAGATACCATCAGGCCAATGATGCGCAGGTGTACGATTCCCGATCTTATTGGGATAAGCTTGCTGGCAGGGGTGGGGGAAGAAATGGTTTTTCGAGGGGTACTGCAAACTTGGCTGGCACAAGATAGCCCGCCTTGGGCAGCAATCATGGCTGCAGGCCTTTCGTTTGGCATGATGCATTCCATGAGCAAAAGTTACTTTATACTAGCCACATTGGTAGGGTTTTATCTCGGCTTCCTTTTTGTATGGACGGGCAACTTGATAGCGCCCATTATGGTCCATTTCCTTTATGATGCTTTCGCTCTTTATTACCTTACAAGAGTTTGGAAACCCTACCCCAACGAAGAACAAGCGCCCATCCCAGATGAAGAAATCGATGATGATTTCTCAGAAGACATGTTCTGACCTTTTCTTCAGGTTGGTCATCAATGCACATTCCTTGATATTAGTTGGGTTATTATGTATCATTTTTGCTAAAATAATGGAAAGTCTATCAAGAGAACTGATAATGAGTGAAAACAATCCGCTTCAAGATCAATTGTTAACCGATGCCAAATCTGGCAGCCCCGATGCGGTAGATCGATTGATTTCACATCACCGCGAACCTCTTAGGCGGATGATCAATAATCGAATTGACCCAGCGCTCTCTGCCCGGGTTGATGCAAGCGATATTGTCCAAGATGTTATGCTTGAAGCACACCGCAGATTAAGTGATTATTTGCGAAATCCAGAAGCCATGCCTTTTCATCTTTGGCTTAGGCATATCGCACTCGATCACATCATCGATGCCCATCGCAAGCATAGGCTTGCCAAACGAAGAAGCCTTGATCGCGAAAAACCCCTTGTCATTTCAGGGATGAACGATCAATCTTCAATTGAACTTGCGGGCCAATTACTTGCCAACGAAGTTACCCCTGCTTCCGCTGCAATTCATGCAGAGCTTAAAGGCAGATTAGATGCAGCCATTAACCTCTTGGAACCCGATGACCGAGAAATAGTTCTCATGCGCCATGCCGAGCAGATGACCAATCAAGAAGTCTCGGCTTTGTTAGGCCTTACCGAGGCAGCGGCATCGATGCGCTACTTGCGCGCGGTAAGAAAGCTACGCAGTGGGTTATTGCCTGGGGGCCTTTAACATGGATAAAATCAAAAGTCTTTCGCAATCAAATAAAGATACTTCTGATGAACTCCTTGCAACGCTTCTGGAAGATTTGTTGAATCAATCTAGAAATGGAAGCAACAACCTTGAACAGGTATGTGTAAAGCACCCTGAGCTTGCTCAAGAATTAAGAGAGCTTTGGGCCGCAAGCCAATTTGCAGATGTGTTTGGGCGACCTGAATTGCTCAGCCCTCAAAAACCATTGTACGAAACACCCACCCCAGCAACATCTTTGCCAAAATACTTTGGGGAGTTCGAACTTCTTGAAGAATTGGGAAGGGGCGGCATGGGCGTGGTGTATAAAGCATGGCAGAAAAATCTGGGGCGCATGGTTGCCCTGAAAATGGTTCTTCGAGGTGGTCACGCGAGGCCCGAAGAGATGGCACGATTTCAAGCAGAGGCAAAAGCCATCGCCTTACTTGAGCACCCTAATATTGTTCCTGTTCATGAAGCAGGTATCTACGAAGAACAGCCTTATTTCAGCATGCGCTTTGTCGAAGGGAAGACCCTTGCTACAATTTTGGCACAGGGTCCCATCAAGCCAAGAGATGCTGCTTCGCTGATTGCCAAGGTTTCCCGCGCGGTTCATCATGCTCATGAAAGAGGAGTGTTGCATCGAGATTTAAAACCTTCCAATGTTATCATCGATCGCGAAAATCATCCGCTCGTTACCGACTTCGGCCTTGCCAAAAGAATCGACCTTCCCGATGACAACCCACTGACCCAACCGGGCGCAATCCTTGGCACCCCAGCCTACATGGCCCCTGAACAAGTCAGTAGCAGTCGAGGGGTCGTTGGCCCTGCGAGTGATGTGTACAGCCTAGGGATCATCCTTTACGAAACACTTACCGGAAGGCCACCTTTTAGAGCGGCTTCACCCGTGGATACTCTTCTGCTGGTGCTTGAACAAGATCCTGTAAGACCAAGGCTTTTGAACCCGAAGGTGGATCCTGAACTTGAAATGATCTGCCTCAAATGCCTGCAGAAACAAGCGGACCTTCGTTATAGTAGCGCCCAAGATCTTGCAATCGACCTCGAGGCTTGGGTTCGGGGCGAGACCACTTCCGTTCGCTCGGGCAGCCTAGGATCTTTCTCTAACTTCTTTAGCAGAATGTTGCGAGATACTCATCACGCAATCGTTCTTGAAAACTGGGGTTTGCTTTGGATGATGCATAGCGCCATGATTTTTTCGCAATGCGTTGCAACTTGGTATATGGCTCGGGTTGGTATCAATAGCCCCTGGTGGTACATTTTGCTATGGGGTGGCGGGTTGGCATTATGGGGTGCAATATTCTGGGAATTGCGCAAGCAAGGTGGGCCTGTTCTTTTTGTCGAAAGGCAAGTAGGCCATATCTGGGCTGCTGCAGTAATTTCTACCATCGGAGTGTTTTTTACGGAAATATTTTTAGGCATGCCAGTGCTTACACTTTCGCCCATTCTAGCTATTATTGCAGGCACT
>JAPLNF010000273.1 GCA_026692965.1 Planctomycetota bacterium | reverse complement strand
CGGATAAAACTTTACCAACCTTGATTTTAGATTTGGAAGAGCGGGGCTTGCTTGATTCAACTTTGATATTCTGGGCAGGTGAATTTGGTCGAACACCAAAAATCAATAATCTCTCAGGCCGTGATCATTGGCCTCAATGTTACACGGTTCTTTTTGCTGGGGGTGGGGTGAAAAAGGGTTTTGTGTTCGGTTCATCAGATTCCAAAGGGGCATTTCCTGCAACAGACCCTGTTCGGCCGGAAGATCTTTCTGCAACCCTATTTCATTTGATGGGTATCAGCCCTAGCACGGAAATAAAAAACAACTTCAATCGGCCTTTTCCGATAAGTACGGGCAAAGTGATTAATCAAATCATTGCCTAGCGGTTTTGATATCTTCAAAGTTACCAATCACTCGGGAAATACCTGTAGCTATTTTAATTCGGAGTGGGGGTGTTCCTAGTCGGATTATTTGGTTTTCTTTGAGAAATAGTTCTCTCGATAGGTTGGAGGCATTAAATCGCGAAAGCGATGATTGCTTTTATTAATTGGTCGGCATATGTTCATTCAGGGCGATCCAGATATCCATATCTCCTGTAGATCGGGGGTAGCCATGGTAAGCAACTGCATAGCCTCCAATTAGCATGTATTCAACCTGATATTCGTTCAGCAACTGTAAGAATTCTTTGAAGTCGAGCGGTAGATTGATATTGGCCATAGTTCAGTTGCCTTAATATTTCAACGAATTGAAGGCGCTCATAAGGGGTTTTAGAAAGCCAAAAATCTTTGTCATCAGAAGGTTCTAAAAGTGGACCAACCGTGAGAATAGCCTTATTCATTCTGTTTGATTTTGTAGTGTACATGATATTATTTTACCACATTTAGTAAGGTCAAGATAGCTGGCCATTATGCATCCAAGCTAAAAATGTGCACAGTGTTGCATTCCAAGAAAGTACTCCTAGGCAAAGTCATGAATCAAATCATTGCCTAGGGTATGGGATGATAATGAAGGCTAGTAGGCCTTGTTATTTTGTCATCCCAGGTAGACCAATTTGAAGCAATGAGGTGTCTCGTGCTTTTAATTGACTGGACTTACCCATGAGATATTCATCGATTTCCCTAGCTGCTTCTCTGCCTTCAGCGATAGCCCAGACAACAAGCGATTGCCCACGTCTAGCATCACCGGCAGCAAAAATATTTGGCTTGGAAGTCCTGTAGGTTTTGCGCCCCGTGCCAATGTTTCCTCTTGAATCAATTTCTACATCAAACATTGCAGGCAACCCTTTGTCTGCACCGGTAAAGCCGATCGCGATCAAAGCTAGGTCGCAGGGGAATACAAGATCCGTACCCCTGATTTCTTCAAACTGCCTTTCGCCTGTTTCGTCATAGAATTGGTTGACCCTTACAGCATGAAGTTCTTTTACATGGCCCTTGGAGTCGCCAACGAATTTAGAGGATTTAATTTGCCAATCTCTTCTGCCACCTTCTTCATGGGCAGGGGATAACCTCAAGATCTTGGGCCAAAGGGGCCATGGTGTTTCAGAATTGTAATTCTCAGGAGGTCTTGGATTGTAATCGATTTGCATAATAGATTTTGCGCCTTGCCTGTGGCAGGTACCCAAACAATCTGCAGCAGTATCGCCCCCACCGATGATGATTACATTTTTACCTGTAGCCAAGATTTCTTTTTCGGTGACGGGTTTATCGAGGCACCTTCGATTTTGCTGAGTAAGGAAAGGCATAGCAAGTTCGATACCTGCCATATTCCTGCCTTGTATTTCTAATTCTCGGGCAATGCTAGAGCCGGTAGCCATTAATACTGCATCAAAGGAAGAGAGTATTTCTTCGGCACTGATGGTTTTACCAACATCAGCGTTGTTGATGAATTTTACGCCTTCACCTTCCATTTGTTTGATTCGGCGTTCGATGTAGAATTTTCCCATTTTGAAGTCAGGGATGCCATAAATCAGCAAGCCGCCATACATGTCGTCTTTTTCGTAAACGGTAACAGCGTGACCAGCTCTGCGAAGTTGTTGAGCAGCGGCAAGTCCAGCGGGCCCGCTGCCGATGACAGCAACTTTCTTTCCCGAGATTTTTTCAGGGGGACTAGGTACAATCCAGCCCATTTCCCAGCCTTTATCAACAATTGCGAGCTCAATGTTTTTAATTGTAACGGCAGGTGATGTAATTTCCAGAACGCAGGAAGCCTCGCATGGTGCAGGGCAGGTCTTGCCAGTAAATTCGGGGAAATTGTTGGTGCTGTGAAGTTCCTTCAAGGCCTCTTCCCAACGATTGCGATGAACTAAGTCATTCCAGTCAGGGATTAGATTTCCGAGTGGGCAACCTGTATGGCAGAAGGGGACACCACAATCCATACAACGCGAAGCCTGCGCACGAATACTTTCTTCGGGCAGAGGTTGATATATTTCGTTGTAATCCTTGATCCGCTGATAAACCGGACGAGGAGTGTGTTTTTGTTGTTCAATATTTAAGAAGCCGCGTGGATCTGCCATGTTTTAAACCATTGAGCCTAAGTGGAAATAATTAAAAGTACACCTAAAGTTTTATTGCCTATTACCCGTTTACTAGTTCCCATTGCCTTTGAGCAACACGTTTTGCTTCAAGCACCCGTCTGTAATCCTTAGGGAACACTTTTTTGAAATGCGATAATGCAGTCGAAAAATCGTTGACGATGTTTTCTGCAACCGTAGACCCTGTGTACAGTACATGTCTGTTCACAAGATTGCTGATCGTAGCAATATCTTTGTAGTCAACGATAGGAACAAGGTCGACCATTTCGTGATTGCAATTATCTTTAAAGTCGCCATCAATGTCGTAAACAAAGGCGAGTCCGCCGCTCATGCCTGCAGCGAAATTGCGTCCGGTTTTGCCTAGAACAACAACAACACCACCAGTCATGTATTCGCAACCATGATCGCCAACGCCTTCAACAACAGTTTTGGCGCCGCTATTTCGTACAGCAAATCTTTCGCCTGCAATGCCTCGGAAATAAGCCTCGCCTGCGGTAGCGCCATAAAGTGCAACATTACCGATGAGGATGTTTTTCTCTGGGATGAACTTAGAATCTGCCGTTGGCGCAACAATAATCTTTCCGCCTGACAATCCTTTGCCTACATAGTCATTCGCATCACCCCTGATGCGCATCGTAATGCCCTTGGTGATGAATGCACCAAAACTCTGCCCTGCGCTACCATTGAATTGTAAATCAATGGTGTCTTCTGGCAATCCATCTTCCCCATGCTTGGCGGTGACGAAGTAGCTTAAAAGAGTTCCCACAGTTCTGTTTTTGTTGGCAATAGGAGATTCAAATTGAACTCTCTCAGCCCTCTCGATTGCTGGGTTGCAAACTTTGATAAGTTCCCAATCTAATTGGTCTGCAATGCGATCTGCTTGTTTTTCGACGCATCGTATTGGGGTTCCAACAGCGACAGGAGGCATTTGCAGGATGGAGGAAAGATCAACATTTTTCCCCTTCCAGTGATCAACTTTGCGTTGTTTAAGAAGGTCGGCTCTGCCGATAATTTCATCTAAGCTTCGGAAACCCATTGCGCTTAAATACTCGCGCACTTCTTCTGCAACAAAGAACAAGTAATTGATGACTTGCTCTGGAGTACCTTGGAATTGTGCTCTGAGAACTGGATCTTGAGTAGCAATGCCAACAGGGCAGGTGTTAAGGTGGCATTTGCGCATCATGATACAACCCATGGCAATCAGTGGTGCAGTAGAAAAGCCATATTCCTCAGCGCCTAGGCAAGCAGCAACAATAATATCGCGCCCAGTTTTTAACTGACCATCAGTTTGTACCCTGACTCGGCCTCTTAGCCCGTTTCGAACTAATGTTTGTTGGGTTTCAGCGAGGCCTAATTCCCATGGAACTCCTGCATGACGGATACTTGATAATGGAGATGCGCCGGTTCCCCCGGAATCACCACTAATCAGAATCCTATCTGCAAAGCCCTTTGCGACGCCCGCAGCGATTGTTCCAACACCTACTTCTGCAACTAGTTTTACCGAAACTTCTGCATGAGGGTTGGCATTTTTAAGGTCAAAGATTAGCTGTGCAAGATCTTCGATACTGTAAATATCGTGGTGAGGCGGGGGCGAAATAAGGCCCACACCTGGTGTGCTGTATCGAGTCTTTGCAATAAAGTTGTCTACTTTATGGCCTGGTAATTGGCCACCTTCACCGGGCTTTGCGCCCTGTGCAATCTTGATTTGTAACTCAGTGGCATTAACTAAATAATTGGAGGTTACTCCAAACCTTCCACTGGCTACTTGTTTGATAGCACTATTACGCGAATCCCCGTTGGAATCTTTTTTGAATCTTGCAGGGTCTTCGCCGCCTTCACCGGTATTGCTTCTTCCGCCAATACGGTTCATTGCAATGGCAAGGGTTTCGTGCGCTTCTTTGCTAATCGATCCAAAGCTCATTGCACCGGTACAGAATCGTTTGACGATATCTTTTGCGGATTCCACAAGTTCCAAGGGGATAGGTCTTGGTGACTTCTTGATTTCAAGAAGACCTCGAATCGTACACAAGTGCTCATCTTCTTCGCTTGCGAGTTCCGAAAACTCTTTGTACGAAGAATACTTGTCCTTAGTGATGGAGTATTGCAGTTTCTGAATCGTTTCAGGATTCCACATGTGATGTTCGCCACGTCTACGCCACATGTATTCTCCGCCAACATCCAGTTCTTGTTCTTCTAAATTTCTATCAACTGGAAAAGCAAAGCTATGGCGGTGAATCGATTCTTTTGCAATTATCTCGAGGCTAATTCCAGATATTCGACTGGGAGTCCCAGAAAAGAATTCGTTAATAACATCCATGTCGATGCCAATGGCTTCGAAGATTTGGGCAGCTCTGTAACTTAAAAGAGTACTGATTCCCATTTTACTAAAGATTTTAAGCAAGCCCTGATCAATTGATTTGATGTAGTTTTTGACAGCAGAACCCAAGCTAAGTGGGGAACCATTATTGTCTACCATCATGTTGGCATTGTTTAAACCTTCAAAAGATTCAAATACCAAATATGGATGAATGGCACTGGCACCATAACCAATCAGAAGTGAGAAATGCATAACTTCTCTAGCTTCGCCTGTTTCAACAATAATCCCACATTTGCCCCTTAACCCACTTCGCAATAGGTGATGATGCACGCCTGCGGTGGCAAGCAGGGATGGAATCGCAATATGATCTTTATCAACGCCGCGATCAGAAAGAATAATAATCGTAGCACCTGCTTCAACAGCAGCGGAAGCTTCTTCACGTACCCGTTGTAATGCAAGTTTGAGACCCAAAGGCCCTTCGCTTCGCTTGAATAAAGTTTTAATGGTTTTGCTCTCAAAACCAGTGATATTGCAGCGTTTGATCCTTTCAAGTTCTGATGCGGTAAGGGTTGGCGTTTCAAGCCTCAGCATTCGGGCGTGCAATGCAGTTTCACCCAAAAGATTAACTTCGCTGCCCAAAAGCGATTCTGTGCTCATGACAACTTCTTCACGAATTGCATCAATGGGCGGATTGGTGACCTGTGCGAATAATTGCTTGAAATAGTGGAACAGTAACTGGCTTCGATTACTTAATACTGCAAGTGGTATATCAGTCCCCATGCTGGAAACTGGCTCTTTTCCATCTTTTGCCATGGGAAGCAAAATGCGATTCATATCTTCCTGAGTATAACCAAACGCGCGCTGTCTTTCTAACAGCGTGGTGAACTCCTTGGAAAACCCATCCTCAATTTCAACTTCAGGAAGTTTTTCTAGAGTAAGGTGATGCTGCTCAATCCACTCAAGGTAGGGGGCTTGCTTAGCTAAAGCGTCTTTAGCCTCTTTATCAGTGATAATTTTGCCAGACCCTGTGTCGACCAGAAAAATTCGGCCGGGTTGGAGTCTGCCTTTTTCTATGATCTTTTCAGAAGCAATGGGAAGCACTCCCGTTTCACTTGCTAAAATTACCATGTCATCATCAGTGATAATGTAACGGCTTGGGCGTAAACCATTGCGATCCAACATAGCACCCACTAGCGTGCCATCAGAAAAACAAAGATCCGCAGGGCCATCCCATGGCTCGGTTAAACAACTGCTAAACTGATAATAAGCCCTTTTTGCAGCGTCCATTTCTGGCTGACCTTCGTAAGCCTCTGGCACCATCATGGTTATTGCGTGTGGGAGTGTCCGACCTGCCTGAATCAATAATTCTAAACCTTGATCGAGAATTGCAGAATCACTTAGTCCATCAGAAGGCAAAGGCACGACGTGTTCAATATCTTTGCCGAAGCGTTCATTATGCATCATGGAAGAACGGGCTTTAAGCCAGTGTACATTTCCTTGAAGAGTGTTGATTTCGCCGTTATGTGCCAAAAACCTAAAAGGCTGTGCCAAGCTCCACTGAGGAAATGTGTTGGTGCTATAACGGCTATGAACGACAGCAAGGCAAGAGTCCATTAAAGGACTTAGGAGGTCCGGGAAGTATTTGTCTACTTGGTCAGGCTTAAGCATGCCTTTGTAAACAATTGTCTTAGAACTGCAGCTGGCGAAATAGATTGGGGCAGGCATTCCTGATTGGGCATTGCTGTAAGACCAGTTTTCAACTTTCCGACGAAAGATATAAAGCTTTGTTTCGAGGACATCCTGAGTCATGGACTTGGAGCTTTTCCCTATGAAAGCCTGTTTCATATAGGGTTCTTGCGACCTTGCAAGCCAACCGACGCTGTTGGAGTCAACCGGAACATCTCTCCAGCCTAAAAATTTGAGGCTGGTTTCTTTGCACAGCTTTTCAATTGCTTTTTCGCATGTGGTTCTTTCGTTAGCATCTTTCGGCAAAAAAGCGAAAGCAACGCCATAGGAACCCGGTTCAGGAAGAATTATCCCTGATTGTGAGCAAACATCAGCGAAAAACTTATGGGGTACTTGAATTAATATACCAGCGCCATCTCCGGTTTCTTGATCGCAACCACAAGCTCCACGATGTTGAAGATTTAGCAGAATTTGCAGGCCATCTTTGACAATAGCATGGGTTTTAACGCCTTTTATGCTGGCGATGAACCCTACTCCGCATGAATCTTTTTCGAACTTAGGGTCGTAAAGACCATGTTTGAACGGTGGCAGTGGTGTTGAGAATAACTGTTCATTTAAATTAGATGCCATAATGTTAAATTATCCTGAATTTCAAATATTCTGATGTTAAAAAAAACTAAACTGTAAATAAAAATCCGTCCATTTAGATTGTAGCAAAACAAGTCAACTTTGATAATTGTTTTGAAATCACTTTTGGTAAAAAAAACTGATTTACAAGTTCTGTTTACAAGGGTATTGCTGCATTATCCTTCACTATTTTTAGTCAACTAATTAACTAATCTGGTTAAAGTATACAATATTTTTTTGGTTTTCTATTGCGAAATGAGCATGAAATCCTCTATTCATAAGAAGAGTCTAGTTAAACAAAAGTTGTCAAAGGAGTTTTACATGTCCACGGGCAAGGCGATAAAGAGTGATGTAAAAGATTTGAAGTTGGCGGCATTGGGTAAAAAACGAATTATGTGGGCAGATACGGATATGCCAGTTTTGGCTCGTGTTCGTGAAAGATTTGCCAAAGAAAAGCCATTGGCAGGGCTAAGAATGTCTGCCTGTTTGCATGTTACTGCAGAAACTGCAAATCTTGCCCGCACTTTGCAGGCCGGTGGTGCAGATCTCGTGTTAATTGCTTCCAACCCCTTAAGCACCCAGGATGATGTTGCAGCAAGCTTGGTTCATGACTTTGGTATTTCCGTCTTTGCCATTCGTGAAGAAGATAACAACACCTATTACAAACATATTGTTGCAGCTTTGGAACATAGTCCCCATGTAACCATGGATGACGGTGCAGATTTAGTTTCCGCACTCATTTTCATGGCATTAAATCGTTTGGATGAAGTTCATCCCGAAGTTAAGAAGTGGGCTGAAAAGCACTCTGTTGAAAGCCGTAGAAAAATCCTTGATCAAATTGTAGGAAGCATGGAAGAAACCACGACGGGGGTCAATCGACTTCGCGCCATGGAAAAAGATGGGGTTCTTCAATTCCCCGTTGTTTCTGTTAATGATGCTCAAACCAAGCATTTGTTTGACAATCGTTACGGTACCGGCCAAAGTACCTTGGACGGTATTGTACGTGCTACAAATATCCTCCTTGCAGGAAGAAAAGTAGTGGTTTGTGGCTATGGTTGGTGTGGTAAAGGCGTGGCTCAGCGCGCAAGAGGGATGGGAAGCTTGGTTATTGTAACCGAAGTTGATCCAATTCGCGCCTTGGAAGCTGCAATGGATGGTTTTGAAGTAATGCCTATTTCCAAAGCCTCTGAAGTTGGTGACATCTTTATTACAGTGACCGGAAATGCACATGTTATCATTGGAGATCATTTCTCCAAGATGAAGTCTGGTGCAATGGTTTGTAATAGCGGTCACTTTGATGTGGAATTAGAATTGCCCGCGTTGAAGGCTCAATCCAGTGCAGTGATTAGCGAAGTAAGGCCAAATGTTGATGAATATCAACTTAAGAATGGCAAAAAGATTTATGT
>JAPLNF010000272.1 GCA_026692965.1 Planctomycetota bacterium | reverse complement strand
GTTCGCACGTATTGGAATAAAAAACGGAGATGTTGCGAACGAAATTATAATTGAAACTTATCCTGTGGGGGAAGTGTTGCACCCTAGAAAAGGTGTTGCGATGCCCGCTACTCCTTTGGATGCCCCACCTATGAAGGCTGGAAATTCTGAAGATCCCCGGGTGGTGTTTTCCCAGTGGCTGACTGCGAAAGAAAACCCATTCTTTTCGCGGGCAATTGTAAACAGGGTTTGGCGCAACTTTATGGGCAGGGGCCTTATTGAAGCAGAAGACGATTTAAGAGTTACCAATCCTGCCTCCAACCCAGCATTGCTTGACGCCTTGGCCGAAGATTTTATCAAAGATGGTTATGACATGAAAAAGCTTATGCGAAAAATAGTGTTATCCGCAGCGTATCAGCGTTCTTCAATGCCAAACTCGATGAATGAAAATGACGACCGTTTTTATTCGAAATTTCTGCCTCGAAGATTAAAAGCTGAAATTTTACTTGATGCCTGCTCTGAGGTAACTGGAGTGCCTACACCCTTTAATCAAATTTTAAGCCGGGCTGGAGATGCTAAAACAGCTTATGCCGGTTATCCCAAAGGCTTGCGGGCTTTGCAGCTTCCTGATGCCTCCGTTGCTTCCCGGTTCCTTGACGCCTTTGGCAGGCCCGAAAGAGCCCAGGCATGCTCTTGCGAAAGGCAGCAGGATTCCAGTGTTGGTCAGGCCCTTCATGTTTTCAATGGCAATACGCTTAATGAAAAACTTCGTTCGAAGGACTTTGTAGCAGTCAAATGGGTTGGTGATAATCTTTCCGATGCAATGATTATCGAAAGGGTATTCCTACGGGCGTTGTCGAGGAAGCCCAATGCAGATGAATTGTCCAGGTTTTTAAAAATAATGGCAGAGGCTGATCCGAAGGATCCTAAATCCAAACAAGAATCAATTGAAGATCTTGTGTGGGCCGTTCTTACCTCCAAAGAATTTGTTTTCAACCACTAAATATAAAAGAGTTTGACAATGTTGATGGGCCAAGGCTTAGTTCTGCTTTCCAGCATACTTGTTTTATCGCAACTTCCCTCTGTGAAACCTAATCCAGTTCGGGGTGTTGCTTTTGCAAAAGATGGCAAAGTTGTTTTTGCAGCCCAAGAAAACAATGTCTTTTTTCTTCGAACTAATGACGCTGTAGTTCTTTCAAAATTGAAAATGGATAGCCCCGTTGTTTCCACCCTTACTTTGTCTGATGATGGAAAAACACTCGCTGTTGCTCATGGAAAATCTGGAGCTTCAGGCGAAATCGTAACCTACCTTCTTGGTAAAGATAACACTTCTGCGACACGGATTTTTCAGTTGAAAGCTCATAACGATTTGATTCAAAGCCTGAGCTTTAGCCCTGATGGAAAATTACTTGCTTCATGCAGTTATGATCGATTAGTGAAAATCTGGTCGATCCCTGAAGGTAAGTTGATTCAAGAATTAAAAGATCATAGCGATTCTGTCTATGCCGTTGCTTTCAATAAAGATGGGACCATGCTTGCTTCCACTGGCGCAGATCGTGCTATTAAAGTTTGGGATACAAAAACTTGGAAAAAGCTTCATGCTCTTAGTGATTCCACCGACTGGGTTTATACCTTGGCTTGGAGCCCGGTGAAAAATCAATTGCTTGGTGCGGGAGTTGATCAAACCCTTCGAGTCTGGGCGCTGGAAAAAGATTCTTCAAAGCTGATTGTATCCGCATACGCCCATACCTCCGGCGTTACTAAAGCTGTTTGGACTTCCGATGGAACTAAAATTGTTTCGATTGGCGAAGATAAAATCTGGAAGATTTGGAATGCAGATAAACTTTCTGAAATCAAAGCTTTCAAACCTTTGTCTGATACACCATTGGCACTAGGGTTGTCGCCTGATGGTTTAACTACTGCCATTGCAAGAGTTGATGGGAAGTTGGATCTTTTTGATTTGAAAACCGGGGATTCGATAAGGCCCCTAGTTCCTTTCATGGAACCCAAAGCCCTATTAAAAAGCTTCACCCCCACTTATTCGACATTGGGGAAAAAAGTAACGATTGCAATCAAGGCTGATCATTTTGAAGCACCCTTTGTCGCTTCATCAAACATGAAGGGAGTTACCCTTTCTTCCTTTGCATCGTCTCCTAATAGTGGGTTGAGTCTTGATGTGCAAATTGATGCTAATGCTTCACCTGGGGTTTGTAAAATTAACTGTAAAAGTTCTAAGGGGCAGGTTCTTGAAATTGATCTTGAGGTCGATCGGTTTTTACGGATTGTAGAAAATGAGCCCAATGATTCCCGCTTAACAGGGCAGGGTTTGGCTTTACCTGTAAGTGTTAAATCATCGCTGCAGAGGCCGGGTGATTGTGATTGGTTTTATATTGATGCACAGGTTGGTCAGGAAATCGCAGTTCAACTTCAATCCGAAAAGGATGACAAAATTTTTGCACCGATGCTGCAAATGATTGCTCCCGATGGAACCGTTGTTGCTGAATCTGCTCAAGGTTGGTTGGCCCATGTATGCTCGCAAAAAGGAAAGTATGCTATTGAAGTTCGTGACCGAGATTATCGGGGTGGCGAAACTTTGGGGTCTTACCGATTGCATGTGGGCAGTTTTCCAATTGTGACTTCGGTTTTTCCTTTAGGCGCGCAAATAGGTAAAGAAAATAGTTGGTTGCTTCAGGGGGTTGGTCTTGCAGGCAAAAATCTCGTGAAAGCCATCATCCCAAAGTCATTTAAGGCCGGGGATAAAGTGCCTTTTGAAACATTGTTCCCTGGTTTGAATGTTGTTCCCGGGAAAACACTTGTTGCTTCTGATGTTTTAGAAAAAACGTATATACAAAACGAATTACTTCCAGTTCCTAGCGTGGGCAATGGTTTGTTTGCTGACCAAAAAGATGTTCATGTTTGGAAAGTTGAAGCTAAAAAAGGCCATAAATTAATCGTAGAAACGATGGCGAGTAGGCTTGGCTCCAATGTTGATACTTATCTCGAAATTTTAGACCCAACGGGAAACCCTTTGCCCAGAGTCGTTTTGAGGGGGCTTTCCAAAACATTTACCATTTTCCGCGATCATGATTCCGTTAATCCTGCTATTCGAATGGAAGCATGGAACGAACTTGCGGTTAATGATTATGTAGTTATTGGCACCGATTTGATGAAAATTAGGGCTCTTCCACGGAATCCAGATGATGATTGCAGGTTCTTCCAACTTGATAATAAGCGTATGGCTTTCGAAGGAACAACTTCGATTCATCATTATTTGGGACAGCCTATTTACAAAGTTTCCTTGAATCCGCCTGGTACCACTTTTCCCCCAAACGGTTTGCCCCAGATAACCCTTTTCCATCAAAATGATGATGGCGGGCCTAGGCAAGGAAAAGATTCCCTACTTGAATTTGATCCCCCTGCGGATGGAATCTACACCGTAAGAGTTCGAGAGATGCAGGCAAGATTTGGTCCTGAAGCCTGTTATCGTTTATTAGTTAGGCAACCAAAACCAGATTACAACCTTCGCCTTACTCCATCGAATCCAAGCCCAGGCCCGGGCTCTGGTGTACCGTTGAATGTAGAGATCGATCGGTTTGATGGATTTGATGCAGCCGTCGAGATTAAAATAAGTGGACTTCCTAAGGGGTTTCTTGCCCCAGCGTTTTTTATTCCGCGAGGAGAAAATTCTGCGAGCTTTAGTTTGTTTGCGCAGGCAGATGCAAAAACTCCCGATGTTGGTCATGGAAAATGGACGGTTAAATCTTCGACCCAAATCAGCGGATTAAAAGTTGAAAAAGAATCACAATTCGATGCTCCTAAGTTAGGCCCTAAAGGTGATTTGAAAACCATTGTTAGCCCGGAGGAGTTGACAGTAAAGGCTGGGACTGAAGTTAAAATTCAGGTTAAAATCGAGCGAGGCAATGGCTTCGCAGCACGGGTGCCTCTTGATGTAAGAGGCCTCCCTCATGGGGCGAGAGTTTTAGATATTGGCCTAAACGGCATTCTTGTAAACCCTAAAGAGACTGAACGATTTGTAACCATTCAGGTCGACTCTTGGGTAGAACCAGGAAGTTATCCTTTTGTGGTACTATCCAAGCAAGAGGATAAGAACACCGAATTTGCAGCCAAATCTGTTGTTATGAATGTTGTGCGTTAGGAACTTTTGGCTGCTTGGGAATATCGGGCATTTTTAATTTTGCCAAGGGTCCCATAGCGGTTGTGGTAAGCCTTAGTAAAGGGTACCGTTCGATTAGTTGCTGCATTTGTCTGAGGTTTACCTTTTCGTAGGTTTGCATATCCTCATCAACAGATTTGTATTTACGCAAGTAAACCCAAGTCATACCAACTTCCTGAAGCCTGTTCATGGTTTTTTCGCCTGCTCGAACAATTCGCGACAGCACCTTGCTTTTAGCTTGTTCAAGTTCTTCTTCAGTGATCCCTTTGATGATAAGTTCATGAATTTGCTTGATGACGATTTCAAGATTTTTATGAGTATTCTTGGGGTCGCATGAAAAAGAAGTATAGAACGCCCCAGCTCCATCATATTCATGGAAAGAACAATCAGCAGATTCTGCAAGCCCACTATCCACGAGAGACCAGTAAAGCCTACTGCCAGATTGATCGCCTAAAATCATGGCGAATAAATTAGCAGCATAGCGAAGAGGAGAGGCCGCGGGTGGGCCAGGGCAGATCATGACCACATTTTGTTGCGTCGTGGTTTTCTTTTCTAGAAGTTTGAATTCAGCAGAGCCCGATGTTTGTCGGATGTGATCGCGCCTTGCCATACCGAACTTCCAATTGGTGGTGAGCTTCTCGGCTTTTTTCAGGAATTTATCCCACTCAAAATTGCCCGAAGCCACCAAGGTGATATTGGAAGCAATGTATCTGCGTTGGAAATAATCCAGCATTTGGTCGCGTTTAAGATCGGTGATACTTTGAGCTGTTCCGAGTACACTATTGCCCAATGGGTGGTCTGCAAAAAACAACTTGCGAGCATGGTCAAAAACCATCCAGCCTGGGTTATCTTCATACATTCCGATTTCTTCGATGATGACTTTTTTCTCCATTTCAAAATCGGCACTTCGTAATGAAGGGCGAAGAATATCAGCAAGTATTTCGGTTGCATCTTGATGATATTCGGGCAAGGTTGATGCATAAAACACAGTGTTTTCTTCACTGGTAAACGCATTGTAGTTTGCACCGATTTTGTCAAAATCTTTATTAACCTGCGCTGCATCGCGTTTTTTTGTGCCCTTGAATAGCATATGTTCAAGAAAATGGCTTACGCCTGATTCTTCTACTGTTTCATCCCGTGAACCTGTTCGTACAAAAAATCCTACGGCTGCAGACCGAGCTTCGGGAATCACTTCGCCTATTATTGTCAAGCCGTTTGAGCATTGCTGCTGATGAAATGTCACGATGGTTATTCCTTTATAAATGACAGCTTATTTGCCGTACTTTAGTTGTTTGTTTCCCAAAGTCACAATTGTGAATTCCTTTGGGTTGTATTCTTTAACATGGCTGAGAATCGACTTAGTGGTAATTGAATCGATGGCTTTTTGTATTTCTTCAAGTGGTCTGACTCTGCCGAGGTAGTACCAGTCTACAGCGATAGAACCAGCTCTTGCAGAACTTGATTCTTCTTGAATCAGCATGGAAGATTTGAGCCCAATTTTAAGTCTTTTTACTTCTTCTTCCTTAATCCCTTTAGTTAAGTTTGCAATTTGTTTGAGGGTTACATCCAAAGTTTCCTGTGCCATATCGGTGGTGGTTCCTGCGTAGCATATAACCGCAGCAACTTCCTTGAAGTTTTGGTAAGAGGCCCAGACCGAATAACAAAGACCGCGTTTTTCCCTTACTTCGGTAAATAATCGCGAACTCATGCCGCCGCTTAGAACGTTAACTGCGCCGATTGCTGCGTAAAAATCCTTGTGCCCGTAAGTAACGGATGGGTAGGCAATCCCGATTTGGACTTGCTGGGTATCTTTGCTGATATGGTTTTTGCCACCTTTTCCAGGTGAAAGTTTTAGAGCAGGAACATCGCTACCCTTCCATTTTCCGAATAACTTTTCGACTTGTGCTTTCAAGGGTTCCCATTCGATATTTCCTGCAACAGAAATGATCGTCCCGCTGGGCCTGAAATTCTTTTTCCAAAACTTGGAGAGGGCATCATGAGTTATGGCTTCTAGCCCTTCAAGAGTACCGCGTCTGTCATTTCCCAGAGGTGAGGGAAAGTGGTTTTTTCTAAGTGCCAGCATTACTTTTTGCTTGGGGTCATCTTCGATCGACATGATTTCCTGGGCGGCCAGCATTTTTACAGATTCAACATCAGATTTGGGTAAATGCGGTTTAAGAATGATATCTGCAAAAAGATCAATTGTTTTGGGTAAGTTGCGGGAAAGTGTGGCGCCCCAGAGGCGAATGTGGTTGGTTCCGGCAGAACAACTGCGGTCGAGGCCTATGCCATCCATTGCAAGCGAAAGTTCCTTGGAATTGTTTTTGCCTGCACCACGCAGAATTATTTCAGATAGTACGGAAGAGATACCAGGCATATTTGCAGGATCATAAGCGCAACCGGCGGGTACGATAATGTTGACGGTGGCAGAACGGACATGCGGCATATTTTCCGCAAGGAGAGTAAGGCCGTTTTCAAAAGTGTGGTGAAAGACTTGTTTTGCCAAGGTTTGCCTCGCCTGTTAAATGCTGCGATTTTGTTAGAAAAGCATCAAGAAGGAATAGAAAAAGATAAAACCTCTTTGTAGATCAGCTTTGTTTTTCGAAAACCCAAGTTTCGATAAAGTTGAATAGCTGCCAGATTTTGAGCTGAAACTTCAAGGGTAATTTTATTCAGGTTGTAGCTTTCAAGAGAAGACATAAGTTTGAGTAAAAGAGCTTTCCCGAGTCCTTTTTTTCTGTGTTCTGGAGTAACGCCAACATTTTGGATAGCCAAGGTTTTTCCTTTTTGCATAATCGCCTGAATTGAGCCGCATGGCCCTTCAGGAGCTTGGATAAGCCAAGTGGCCTCTGGAACAAATTCTGCCCTTAAACAGATTTCCCGCATCAACACGCTGCACCCGCCCGGGGTGTGGAAACTGCTAAAAATCTTGCAATCCAATTCTTTATGGAAGCTTCCAAAGATAACTTCTGCGTGCAATTCTTGAACTTTCCAAGTCCATTCCTGCCAAGCGTAATTTTCAGGCAATTGCGGGACAAATACCTTGTCTTTTGGGTTGAAATCAATTTCCATCCGATAGCGCTTTAGATAGCTTTTGTTTAAAGAACTATGGTTGTTAGAACTATGCCCAGACGCATTTTGCCCAGAGTTCCAATCAGACTCAGAATGAAGGAAAGAATCAGGCATTAGTAGCGCAATCCCGCAAGGGAAATTATCCATAATACTATTTTAAGGAATTTTGCAACTAATACCATCAATCT
>JAPLNF010000271.1 GCA_026692965.1 Planctomycetota bacterium | reverse complement strand
TTACAAACCCAGTTCCCAAAGGCTTGGTAAGAACTAGTCTATCCCCAGGCTTGGCCCCAGCATTGGTAAGCACTTTATCTGGATGAACAGTGCCTGTGACGGAAAGCCCAAATTTTATTTCTTTGTCTCGGATGGTGTGTCCACCTACGATGACAGCTCCAGCGGCACTGCATCTTTCGGCCCCACCTTCTAAGATTTTTCCCAACCAAGTTAATTGTGGATCTTCATCATCGGGGTAGGCAACTAGGTTTAAATCGGTTTTAGGAATACCACCCATGGCATAAACATCAGAAAGGGCATTAGCAGCTGCAATTTGGCCATATAGGTACGGATCATCCACCACAGGAGGGAAGAAATCCACGGTTTGAACTAAAGCGATTTCATCTGTTAACTTGAAAACGCCTGCGTCATCGTGAGTTTCGGTGCCCACCAGCAAATTCGGGTCTTTAGATCGGGGCACATTTTGCAGAACCTGCGAAATCCCCCCCGGCGAAAGTTTCCCCGCTCAGCCAGCACATGATGCGTAGTCGGTCAATCTTTTCTTCCGACCAAAAAAACTAAACATGCCTCTCCTTATTTAACTTCAGTCATCAATACTTCCAATTGTTTTAATATCAGCTCTTCGTTAGGGAACTTCCCTTCAGATAGTTTTGAGTAAAGCAGCTTTCCATTTGCGGTCAACTCAAAACAGCCACCACTTGAAGGAATTAATTTCATTTCAAGAATCTGCATTTTGAAATGCTCAAGTAATTTTGCTGTCAAACTGACAGCCTGAGGCTCATAATTTCACTTGGAGCAATAGCGTAATTCGACTTTCATGATTAACCTTTCCTGATTTAGGGATCTTCTATACTAACCAATATGTTAGGCTTAGAACGATTAAGGACCAAATTTAAATCATAGGATTAAGGCCGATGGAAGTATTTCCCGATACCGTAATAATTCGTAGCGTAAAGGAAAAATCCAAGAAATGTTCGGTGATACCGCTAAAGGGAAAGCCTGGTATTATCTTGTTGAATTATCCTTTTAAAAAAACTTTAAGTTTACCCAATTATATTCGTCTTTCTGCGGAGGGGCCTCCACTTTCCCTAGCAGATAATGACAAAGGTATATTATTAATAGATGGAAGTTGGCGAAATGCGGGAAGTATGGAAAGAAGTTTTGAGTCGATTCCCCCAAGATCCTTGAGCCAATATAAAACAGCTTACCCAAGGACCTCGAAGTTTGGAACCGATCCTGAAAACGGCTTGGCCTCCATTGAAGCACTCTATGTTGCTTATTTTATTTTAAATCGAAACCCAATTGGCCTATTAGATCACTATCATTGGAAAAAAGAATTTCTTGAACTGAACAACTTTCCTGCTTCGTAATGAAATTACTTTTTTGGCTGTGCTTCAAGAAACTCGGCCAAGGCTGTGGCTAACGCAGTGGAAGATGAAGGCTGCATTTTTAAACGCATTACCAATCCTTTAAATGAATCTTCTGCAACTTTCATGTGTTTTGCGTCTTGAGTGTACTTTGATAGTTTTACCAAGTTACTTAATGCAACACTATTGGCGGAAGGTTGTGCGCCATCGTATTGATCGATAGAGCGGGCAAAAAGTTTTTCGTGCTCTTCCGAAGTTTGAAAGAATGGCCCCGTGCCTTCTTTGCCATGATGCTTAATCATTTTTTCGTTCAATTCGACAGCTTGGGTGAGCCGCTTTTTGTCGCCATTGATTTCATAAAGGGTTAACAACCCATGAATGAGATAAGCATAGTCATCAAGATAAGCGAGGATTTTCGCTTGTGCTTTTTCACCGGGCACCGCACCAAAACTCCGCATCAATCTGCCATCCGCCTGCTGTAGATTGTTTAAAATAAAATCAGAAGCCTTTTCCGCAGCTTTTAAGTAGGCGGGTTCATTAAGAGCTTTGGAAGCCATTGCAAGGCCAGCGATCATCTGGCCATTCCAACCGGTTAGAATCTTGGTGTCTAAAAAAGGCCTGATGCGATTGTTTCTAAGGGCGAGAAGTTTTTTTCGCGAGGCATCAAGAGAAACCTCTAATTTTTCGAGGGATGTTTTTTGGCCGAGTGCTAGTTTCTCGGGCAACATCGAACGCCTTAAAATAAAGAATTTTTCTTCGAAGTTAGGAACGCTGGCGTAGGTGGTTTTAAAGAGTTCAAGATCGGATTTTTCTTTAAGCACTTCGGCTAATTCTTTATCTGTCCAAACATAAAACTTACCCTCTTCGCCATCGCTATCCGCATCGAGGGCAGAGTAAAACCCACCTTCTGGGGAAGTCATTTCGCGTAGGATAAAAGCACAAGTGGAATTAAGTGCCTGCTCGTAAAGTGGATTTTTGTTGTTGATAAGAGCTCTAGAATAAGCCTCGCAGAGCTGCGCATTGTCGTAAAGCATTTTTTCGAAGTGCGGAATAGTCCAAGAGGGTTCGACCGTGTAGCGATGGAATCCTCCACCGAGGTGATCAAAAATGCCACCCAAAGCCATCTGATCAAGGGTGAAGGAAACGATTGATTTAATGTTGCCTGTAGTATCGGTGCCTTGGTCGCGCTGCAAAAGTTTTAGATAGCAGGGTGTTGGGAATTTCGGGCCTTGGAAGTTTCTTGCTTGTGAACCAAACCCGCCATATTTAGGATCAAAGCCTTCTTGAACAGCTTCAACAGAGGCATTCACCAGGGCTTTATCGAGTGGAATAAGAGCCAACCCAACAGTTTCGCCAATTAAGACTCTTCGTGTTGAAGTGGCCAATTTCTCTGCTTGTTCCTCAACATTTTTCTGTTCGGTTTTATAAACATTAAGGATGCCTTCCAACACGGATTTAAAGCCGCGCATGTTTTGTCCTTGCACCTCTTTGTCGAACGGGGGCCAGTAGGTTCCACCAAAAAAAGGCTTTGCATCAGGTAAAAGAAACATGGATAAAGGCCAGCCACCTCTTTGCCCCAGTACATTCAGCGATGTTAAATAGGCATGATCGATATCCGGCCTTTCTTCTCGATCAACCTTGATGCAGACAAAATTATCGTTCAGGATTTTAGCGATAACCGCGTTTGAAAAAGATTCTTTTTCCATGACGTGGCACCAGTGGCAAGCACTGTAACCAATGGAAAGGAAGACGAGTTTTTTTTCAGTTTTAGCTTTCTTGAAAGCTTCCTCGCCCCAAGGGTACCAGTCGACTGGGTTGTGGGCGTGTTGCCTAAGGTAGGGGCTGGCTTCTTTTGCAAGCCGATTGGGTTTGCCTTTTTCTTCGCCCAATGCTGGGTGAAGTAAAAACAAAAACGCAAGCAATGCGCAGGCATTTCGCAAATTCATGACAAGCACCAGTTGTTGATTAGGGAAGCTGCAGAGTAGCTACAGCAGGGGCGAGGCAGGATTTTTTAGAGCAAGCTTGGTATTTTACCACAACTTCCAGAGGGCCGGTTTGATTTCTTGGAACTGCAACTCGTAATTTGATTTTTACGGTTCCTTCGTAGGTGGAGTAATCGCCTACAACATCATCCTTCACGAGTTTACCCACGGGGTATTCTACTTTCGCAGGCATCGACTTGCCTTCGGATTTGATTGCGACGCTGGTTTGCACCGATGCCAAATCAGGGTTTACAACAGGGTTCGCATAAAGGTGATACCCTGGTTCTACAGAAAGGGTTATTACGACGAATTTTTCTTCTGCAGTGGTGGATGGGTCTTTGGAGATTTCTACTTTGACCACTTTTGAACTATCGGCGCCCTGAGCATTTACAGCGCAAGTAATTTGTAAAGAAATCAAAAGGCCGGAGAGAAAAAGCATGGATTGTTTCATTGTCAGAATCCTTCATGGAAAAAGATGTTCAAACACCTACTATTAATTTATCATCATTTAGGTAATTAAGACAAATCCAATTGGGATATTTAGGCGATTACTACGAGGTAAGCATGAGATATTTAACGACATTAGTCCTGGGTATTTGTGTTTCTTGCATGGTTCTGGCGCAAGATACTGAAAAAAAGCCTGAAGCTACCAAGGAAATTGCTAACAGTATTTGGGATAAGCTAAATGCCGGCCCATTTTCTGTTTTTGAATCAAATAAAATCATTTTAATGGTGCCTAAAACTGCTGAATCAAAGGCAAAAGACATCACTTCAAATCTTGAAAAATACTACGAAAATGCAGCAAAAAGCGTTGGTTATAAGGAAGATAATGCTCCTTGGAATGGCAAACTCATGGTATTCATCATGCCAGAAAGAGAGCAGTTTGTTGCCTTTGTTCGAAGGGTAGAAAAACGCTCTCCCAATAGTGATGATCATGGGTCATTTGGTCTTTTAGAGGGCGTGCCATATATGGCTTCAGGCCCAACCAAGCCCAAAGACTTTAGCAGTTCTGAAGTGCAGGCTTATAAAGAGATAGGCGGAGCCTTGCTTCGTTCAAAGGCTGGAGAAAAGACACCATTGCCTGATTGGGTGGTTGATGGCTTTGGCAGGGCAGTGCACTGGAGGGTTCAGGGAGGTAATAGTAAGTCCGTGCAAAACGATCGAAAAAAAGTGCAGATCATTGCCCGTAAAGTTTCTTCTGTGGGCGACATCTGGAATGGTTCAGATGCTGATGCTACACCCTTACTTCAAGCCAGTGTGATGGAGTTTATCGCTTTTGGGCCCCAATCTTCAAAGCTTGCTGATTTCTTGAAAGGGTTTGTTCCAGAAGAAAATGGCGATGCAAAATCCGCAGAACAAGCGCTGGATTCCTCAGGCATCATGGCGAAGAATCTGCTAGGTGCGTGGAAACTGTGGGTGCTTTCCAAGTGATTAAAGTGAGAGGATTTCTTTTAGAGCTGCGATAATCTGGTCGATATCGCTTTCGGTATTAAATGCACCGGGGCTGATTCGAACCGAACCATCTGGGAAAGTATTGATTGATTTGTGGATATACGGCGAGCAATGCAAGCCCGGCCTTACAGCTATGTTAAAGGCTTCATCAAGAATACTACCGATTTCCGGCGCAGCAAGAGATTCTGACTGAAAAGAAACAGTTGCAATAGTGCGGGTAGGGTCATCACTTCCAAAAACAGTAACTCCAGGAATTTCTTTTAGATTGCTTCGAAGTTTTGCAACAAGCTTGCTTTCTCTGTGATGAATGTTGTTCATGCCTTCTTGGTCAAGCCAAGCCAAGCCAGCAGCAAGGCCTGAGATGCCAAGAACATTAGGTGTGCCACCTTCGAGGTGGTATGGCATTTCCTTGGGTTGTGTTTCAGTGGAAGAGTCGCCTCCGGTTCCACCTTCCCGCCAAGTACGAAGAGTAACGCGCTCTCCTGAATAAAGAAAGCCTGTGCCTGTGGGGCCAAAAAGGCACTTGTGCCCAGGGCAAGCTAGGAGATCAATTTTCTGAGCTTTAATATCAATTGGAACAACCCCAGCAGTTTGTGCTCCATCAACCAAAAAGATGATGTTTTTTTCTCTGCAGATCGTGCCTACTTCGGTAATGGGCTGAATGGTCCCTAGCACATTGCTTGCATGGGTAAGTGCAACAAGTCGGGTTTTGGGGCCGATTGCATTTTTGATTTGCTCGGGATCGATGAAGCCTTGAGCATCAGCATTAATTTTTGTGACAGAGATTTTGCCTGCGAGTTCCATAATGCGCAGGGGTCTACTAACGCTGTTGTGTTCAAGATCGGTGGTAATAACATGGTCGCCTTCATTTAAAAGGCCTTTGAACGCCATGTTAAGGGCATCGGTGCAATTAAGAGTGAAAATAAAGCGTTCTGGTGCAGAGCCTTTAAAAAGCTGATTGAGCCGATGTCTACAATCATCGAGAACCCGTTCCGCTGCAAGTGCCATTTTATGGCCAGCACGGCCCGGGTTTGCCATATCTTCGCGTGCAAAGCGATCCATAGCCTTATAAACCGATTCAGGCTTGGGGAAACTCGTTGCAGCATTATCCAGATAAATCATATACAGCTCATATGGGCGTTTAAATTAGTGTCCGATGTAACGGGCATAAAGCGTCTTTGCCCGGTCTATATCGCTTGTACCTTTAATGATAGCCCGCCCATCGGGGAAAACGGTGAACTCACAGTCTTCAGCATTAAATTTAAGCATGAATTTATTAAAGCTAACATCGCCCAAGGTCTTAAGCTGAGCAGCCATATCTTCAAACTTAAGTTTGTTAGGCGTACGATTGGAAATTTGAACAGCGTTTCTGCCACACAAACTTGTGGTTTGCGAACCGAACTCGCCATCAATCCATTCGAATTTTCGATGCTTGCAGCATGGGCAATCAACCTTACCTAAAAGCGGAGCAATCTTTACCCTGCGATAGGTGTTTTCCCAAACATCAATCTGCACGAGTTCTTTGTTAATGGTTTCAGGTTTGCCTGAAAGAATCTTGATAGCTTCTGTGGCTTGCATACTTGCAATGATGTTTACAACGGGGCCAAGTACGCCTGCAGTTTCGCAAGTATCAGCAGAGCCGGGTGAGGGCGCAGCTTCAAAAACACAGCGAAGGCAAGGAGTTTGATTTGGGATAATGGTCATAGTCATACCATTGCTGCCAATGACCCCACCATAAACCCATGGCTTATTATATTTGACCGCAATATCGTTGATGAGATAACGGATTTCAAAGTTATCGGTGCCATCAAGAATAAGATCTGCGCCTTCACAAAGTGATTCGATATTGGTGCGATCGATATCGGTGACGACAGATTCGATATTAATAGAAGAATTGATTGCACGAAGTTTACGAGCAGCAGCTTCGGCCTTGGGAAGGTTTTCGGTGACATCGTTTTCATCGAAAAGAACTTGACGCTGAAGATTGCTGGGCTCGATAAAATCGCGATCAACAACCTTGATAGAGCCAACACCAGCCCGAGCAAGGTTGTTTGCAAGCACGGTGCCCAAAGCACCGCACCCGCACAGGGTGACTTTGGAAGCTAGGAGCTTACGCTGCCCTTCTTCGCCCACCCCGTGGAAACGCATTTGCCTGCTATAGCGATCAATAGACTTGAAGTCGATCATTCGCCATCTCCTACGCCCATGTCGTCAAGGAAGGTGTCGAGAACTTCGACAGTTCCGCCGCCCCATTTTTCTTCGCGAGCAAATGCAGCAAGAACAGCAAGGTCTTCTTTAAGCCTTGTAACTTCTTTGGCATTTAAGCGCTGAAGGTAGGTTGCAACTTGATCCAAGATTGCAGCACCAGCCTGCTGATTACAAATGTTTTCATCCGAGCCAGCGATGAAAACTACAAAATGTAGAAGGCTCAAAAGCAGGGGATTTGCTCCGACCTGATCAGGAATCTCTGGGAAAATTGCAGTTCCTTCTGGAACTTCAATGCTGTTTTCGTCCATGTCTTCCATTTCGTCCATGTCTTCGTTGTCTGCCATATTAACCTCCTGCTACTGCCGGGATAATTGCTACTTCGTCGCCATCTTTTACAGGGGTGGCAAGGTTTTCGAGGTATCGCATATCTTCGTCATTGATAAAGATGTTTACAAATCTGCGCAACTGGCCATTATCGAACAGCCGTTGTTCCATTGCTGGGTGAAGTTTACAAAGTTCGCCAAGTGCTTCGCCTACAGTGCTGGCACTAACTTCGACCGAAGCGAGATTGCCCGCATGAGGTCGGAGTGGAGTGGGGATTTGAATTTTAACTGCCATAAATACCTTCCGGCGGAAAAGCCCGCATGTTAAAAGAAGCCAGATAATAGAGGATTATGCAAGAACAGGTTCTTGGGTATTTTCCATGGTGGCTACGAACTCATCGAGCGAGGTTCCAATGGTAACAGGTTCGCCTAGTTGAGTCGTTAGGGAATCCTGAGTTTTAAGACCATTGCCTGTAATGAGGAGAACGATTTCTTCATCTTTGGGAATACGGCCCTGTTCGACCAATTTGCGAGCGGTTGCAACAGTAACTCCACCTGCTGTTTCAGCAAACACGCCTTCGGTTTTTGCAAGTAAAAGCATGCCTTCCCTGATTTCATCATCGGAAACATCTTCGGCCCAGCCACCGCTTTCGCGAATAAGCTTGGCAGCAAAGTAGCCATCTGCAGGGTCGCCAATGGCGAGGGATTTGCAAATAGTGTTTGGTTTCCGAACAGGGCGATGCGATTCCCAGCCGTTTTTCACTGCTCCACTGATTGGGTTACAGCCCGTAGCTTGGGCACCATAAAACTTGGTGGAGGGTTCCTGTTTAAGAAGGTCGATCTTGTAAAGTTCTTGGAAGGCCTTGCTGACTTTGCCAACAAGTGCGCCACCAGCCATCGGGCTAACCACATGCTGGGGAGTTCGCCAGCCCAGTTGTTCAGCAATTTCAAAGCCCATGGATTTGGAACCTTCGGCATAAAATGGTCGGAGGTTGATATTCACAAACCCCCAGCCATACTTAAACGCCACCTGAGTGCAAAGCCTGTTTACTTCGTCGTAGGTGCCACGCACTTTAACCACGTTGGCGCCATAAACCGAGGTACCCATTACCTTGGCTCTTTCAAGATCGGATGGAATAAAGATATAGCTTTGCATTCCAGCAGCAGCAGCATTGGCTGCAACACTGTTGGCGAGATTTCCGGTAGAGGCGCAACCCACGGTTTGCAGACCAAACTCACGGGCTTTGCTTAATGCAACTGCAACCACACGATCCTTGAAGGAAAGGGTGGGGAAGTTGACCGCATCATTTTTTATCCACAGATTCTTAACCCCGATTTCTTTTGCCAAGCGGTCTACTCGAATTAATGGCGTGCCCCCAACATGCAATCCTACGGTGGGTTCACCATCGATTGGAAGGAGTTCTTGATAGCGCCACATGTTGAAAGTGCGGGCTTCTATTTTTTCTTTTGTAAGAACGCCTTTAAGGCCTTCATAGTCGTAATCGATTTCCAATGGGCCGAAATCGTCCTGGCAGAAATTGACAGGGGTTACGGGATATAATTTGCCACACAAACGGCACTTCATGCCTTTTACAAAAC
>JAPLNF010000270.1 GCA_026692965.1 Planctomycetota bacterium | reverse complement strand
TATGAAAGTGGCATAGCCAAAATGCTTGTGATTGGGCTTGGAAAACGCGAAGGCGCCTCCCAGCACCATCGGTGGGGTTTCAAGGGATTGCGCGATATGCTTCCCGAAACAGCCAAGGTTATTCTGGAGAAGACGAATTTTCTTGGCGGGTTGGCGGTGCTGGAAAATGCGCATGAGCAAACCGCTAAGCTAGAGTTTGTATCAACCCAAAATCTGATGGAAGTTGAACCCAAATTGCTTGATGAGGCTCGCCAATTAATTGGCAAACTTCCTTTCCATGACATTGATCTTCTGGTGGTGGGCGAGATAGGGAAGAACTACAGTGGCGCAGGAATTGATCCCAATGTAGTAGGAAGGCTTCTCATTGAAGGTCAAAATGATTTTGAAACCCCTAAAATTATTCGCATGTGTGCATTAGATCTTTCGCCCGAAAGCCATGGGAATGGAACGGGGGTTGGTATTGCAGACTTAACCACGGAGAAGTTGCTTGCTTCGATTGATCCGGTTCCTTTTCGTATGAACAACCTCACTGCTTGTTTTCTTTTGCGTTCTAAATTGCCAATTGCCTTTCCTAGCGATAAGGAATGCATTCGCACTGGGTTGGAAACCTGCTGGCAGCCAGATTTGAATGCCATTCGCATGGTTGTTGTTCCTAACACCCTAGAACTTGCTGAGTTGTATGTTTCAGCACCGTTACTCGAAGAGGTTAGAAAAAACAAGGATCTTGCAATCAGTGGGGAATCATTTGAGCTTTCATTTGATAGCAAGGGCAATTTAAATCAAAAGGCTCTTTTCCCGCATAGTGCTCAGGGAAGAAGAGTTTCTGGTCACCATTAATTCCGTTTGGTTAAGCAGGTTGGGATGTAACGAATAGGCAGGAGTTGCAAAAAGATACTGCCCTTTGGTTTTTAATGGCATCGTTCACTTCTTTCGCCCTGTTTTGTAAAAATTGATTCAAGAAACAGCTTGACCACTTTCGGTTTCGGGGTAAGAGTCCATTGGATATAGGTGGGGATCGTCTTTTCCTTTTTAAAGGGAAGACTTTTGGGGGTTTTGAAATTCTATAGGCTGGATAGTTTCCCGCACGCTGGTATGGATGCAGGTCGCCAGACTTTTGGCGCATCGTGGGGATGAGGTGCTCGGCTGTGTTTCGTATTACATTAACAATGCTAAGTATTGCTTTTTTGCTTTCAGGCTGTAGTTCCTCGGGGAATAAAGCTGATTCAAAAGATCCAACACAACCATCTTCACCCTTTGGTATGTTTCAGAAAAAACCTGACACCAAAAAGGACTTACCTTCTAATTCTTCTGCTACATCTTCCAGCCCTACCGGTAAGCCAAGTGGAGTCCTTGCTGGTCAGGTTATGGATCGGAATAACCGCAGGCCTGCAGGCGTTATCATTCAAGTCGTTGATTTGCAAAAAAACACGCCGGATGGAAAGTTTGATATTACTGCTGATTCACAAGGCTATTTCACCATCAACAACCTTCAGCCAGGTAGGAACTATCAGCTTGTTGCACGGGTAAAGGATGGGGAAAAGTTTTATAGCGGCACAATCTTGGCTACGCCTCCAAATCCAAGGGTTTCCATTTTTGTGAAAGAAGAGATTGGCACATTCCCAGCCCCACAGAATCCCAATGATAAAACAGCAGGTGCCGAGCCTAATGCGCCTGCTGCCTTAGACAAGCCAAAAAGTGCCGAATCTGCACAAGATGGGAATGCCCCCGCAAGTACGACTTCGTTGCCTAATGCTGATAAAATTGCCCGGGATAATCTTGCAAGTAATTCGATTCCTGGAGCTATTCTTTCTATCCCACCCCGTGGCAATGATCAGGGTGGATATTCTTTACCTGCGCCACCTTCGTTGCCCCAGATTGGCAATGTGATCTCGATTAATTCAGCGGGAGGGCAGAATCAACCTGGGTTTTCTGGTATTGGGAATTATTCTGCATTACCAGCGCCTGTTCCATCTTGTGTTTTGGTGGGGCAAAAGCTCGACAACTTTAGCCTTTACGACATGAATGGTCAGGTATGGGAATATAAGAAAAATAAGACTGGTAGAATGGTTTTGCTCGATTTTTGGTTTAGTTCATGTGGGCCATGTTTGCAATCGATTCCGCACCTTGTTGAACTGCAACGAAGGTATAAGAACTTTGGTTTGGAAGTGGTCGGAGTTGCATACGAAAAAGGCACGCCCGAAGAGAAGGTTGCCAAGGTTCGGCCGATAAGGGCTAGATATCACATGAATTATACAACCCTTTTTGGTGGATCAGGGCCTGAACCATGCCCTGTACGCACTCAGTTTGATGTCACCAGTTTTCCTTCGTTGGTACTTTTGGATGAAGAAGGAAACATTGTGTGGAAAAATCAAAAAGATGAGGGTGTGGATCAAAGGCAATTGGCTGAATTGGAGCTGGAAGTTCGCAGAGGATTAGGGATTCGCACCAAATAAACCTCAGTCCTATTCGCCCTCGTCTTCCTGTCTTGCCTGTTTTCTTTTCTCTTTCCTTCCACTGGATTATTTTAACCCATTCCTGTTAATCTGCCTTTCTTGAATTCTCAAGGAGGGTGAAAATTATGTGTGGAATCGTTGGCTATACTGGTTTGAAACAAGCCGATCTTGTTCTGGTTCCTGCTTTGCAAAGGCTTGAATATCGCGGTTACGATAGTTCAGGTCTCGCCACGATTCATCAGGGACGCATTCAACTGCGAAAAAAAGCAGGTAAGATTCACAACCTTGTTCAATCACTGCAAGATTTTCCCGTGCTTGGTACGACAGGGATTTCACACACCCGCTGGGCAACCCACGGCCCAGCAAATGATGTAAACGCTCATCCTCACTTGGGCGGAATTTCTTCCAT
>JAPLNF010000269.1:2801-5252 GCA_026692965.1 Planctomycetota bacterium | reverse complement strand
TGATCATCGTAAAGTAGATCCGTATGATGCTGCTTTCTTCGATCATCTGGGTTACATCTCTACGCTGGAATCGCTTAACGTTATCGCCACGAAGTTCAACGATGCATGGATGCCGAACATCGGAAAGCTCACCCGCTTAAAGACCTTGCGCTTCACCAACAATGGCAAGCTCAGCGATGCTGGCATGGCGCAACTCGCAGGCTTAAAAGATCTGGAGCAGTTCTCTTTTGTCGGCACGCAGATCACCGGTCGAGCTTACGCAAAGTTCGAGGGCTTTACCAAGCTAGCCCGAGTCAGCCATCGCGGTAGCAGTATTGATGATGAAGGCCTCATGCAGCTATGTGATCATCTGCCTAATCTCGAAAACCTCAGCCTTGCACACGCGAAGTTCACCGATCTAGCCGCACCGAATCTTGCGAAGCTCACCAAGCTTAAGGGGCTGGAGCTAGGCACTATGAATGCTACCCCTCAAACTCTGAAGCACATTGCGAAACTTCCGCTTGAGTATCTGCAGCTTGGCGAAGGATTCGATTCCCCAGAGAGTATTCCTTTCATCAAGGATATTTCCACCTTACGACGCTTAACCTTTACCAATGCTAACGTTCATCAAGGATCTTTCTACCTTACGACGCTTAACCTTTACCAATGCTAAGCCGCTTACCGATGCGGATCTGAAGGTGGTTGCGGGCATGAAGCAACTCGAGCAATTGGAACTTGGCAAAATTGAATTTACAGATGCACGGCTTGCCTTCTTCAAAGACTTCGCCTTTTTAAAATCGATGAGAATTATACCCGTGAAAGAACCTTTCACACCTGAAACAGAAGCTAAGATCAAGGCTCTGCTGCCTAAGACCACGCTGCTGTTCAAGTAGGCTGCTTAATAGAGTAAATCAAAGGGGTCAGGTCTCTTTTTCAACAAAGAGACCTGACTTTTTTGTTTTCACATCCACACATTTGCAATAAAGAATCGCCCTTACTTCCTCATCAAACAAGCTCATTTCTAAGCAAAAGCGCATAACAAATAATTATAATACCTGTTTAAAAAATATAAAAATGGGGAATATCTAAATATTATCACTGCTAAGCTTGCTAATGGAATTAAATGCTTTAGGATCTTTTAAATAACACATGAGGTCGCCCGATGCTGGATTCGTTTAATAAGTCATTTGAACAACTAACAGGAAACAAGCCCTTCCCCTGGCAGGAATCGTTGGCAGAAGAAACTAACTGCCGTAATAGAGTGATTCGTATTCCTACAGGATTAGGAAAAACGCAAGGAATTCTTGCCGCTTGGAGTTATCATCGCATAATCCGCAAAGATGACCTTTGGCCACGAAGATTGATTTGGTGCTTGCCAATGAGGGTTCTAGTAGAACAAATTGAGCAAGTTGCAAAACAATGTGTTGACCCAATTCCATTAAATCAACGCCCTGAAGTTCATGTGGCCATGGGTGGCGAGGATGCAGGAGAATGGTTTCTTAACCCTGAAAAAAATGCCATTATCATTGGCACGCAGGATATGCTCCTGTCGCGAGCATTAAATCGTGGCTACGGGAGCGGAAGGGCTCGTTGGCCCGTAGAATTTGGGTTACTTAATCACGATTCCCTTTGGGTTATGGACGAAGTGCAACTTATGGATGTGGGACTTGCCACATCTGCTCAGCTTCAAGCTTATCGCGAGCAAGATCAATTCAAAAGGCTTCGGCCTTGTCAGACTTGGTGGATGAGTGCAACATTGCAAACCGATTGGCTGCGGAGTGTTGACACTATTACACACCACGCCGATTGGATAAGCAAACCATGTATAGTTCCACCCAAGGAACGTACCGGTAATTTGTGGGACATCGAAAAATCTTTAGTTTGCGACGTAATCGATCCCAATGACAATAAAACTTTTGCGCAAAAGATTCTCTCAAAACATAACGCAATTCCCAATAAAACGAATGGGCGAATCACCTTGGTTATTTGCAACACAGTCGATAGGGCTTGCGCTACGTTTGATGCAATAAAGGGGATGGGTCGTTCCGAAGGATTAGAACTGGTCCATAGCAGATTCCGACCAGAAGAAAGAGAAACTTGGCGGGAACGATTCTTGCCACGTGAAGCTTGTACAGGAAATGTAGATCGCATCATTATTGCAACCCAAGTTGTTGAAGCGGGGGTTGATATTTCTGCAAATTGTCTTATCACCGAATTAGCACCTTGGCCAAGCCTTGTGCAGCGATTCGGCCGTTGTGCACGATATGGCGGTAGTGGACAGGTAACTGTAGTCGATAGACGAGGTGACAAATCATTATCGGCCCCATATGCTCCTGAAGAATTGGAAAGTGCTTGGGAATCAATTCAGGGAATGCAAGATGTCGGAATTTCTGCCCTTGAAGCCTTTGAAGAATCTTTAAACCAAGAAGCCAAAGCCAGACTTTATCCTTTCTCCCCATCCCACCTTCTACT
>JAPLNF010000269.1:0-2742 GCA_026692965.1 Planctomycetota bacterium | reverse complement strand
TGGTGCTGACCTCGACATTAGCCGTTTCATTCGATCGGGTGATGAAAGAGATTTGCAAGTTTTCTGGATTGATATACCAGCGTCCGAGTCGCCTCCATCTAAACGGCAGCCTCAAAGAAGGGAATTATGTCCTGTTCCATTTCTTAAAGCTCAGGAATGGTTATGTGGTGAGGAAACTAAAACAAACCGTAAACCAAAACTTCGAAGTGGAATGCGCGCTTGGATATGGGATTGGATTGAAGGCGAATGGACATACGCTTTGCGTGCAAGTCTCTTACCAGGTCGAATTGTTTGCGTAGCGTCATCCTGTGGTGGTTATGAAGCCGAACGCGGATTCAACCCAAATTCCAAAGATCTTGTTGCAGTCACTTCTCTTTCTGAAAGTTCCAAGAACACGGAAAATTTAAACATTTCCGAAAGTCAACAGAACGGCGAAAACCTGAGTTTCAATGCTTGGAAAACGATAGCTTACCATAGTTTAGAAGTTGCAGAAATGGTGCAAAAAATTTGCGAGGACTTGAAATTAACCCCTGAATTAAAAGATATTCTGGTTATGGCAGGGCGTTGGCATGATTGGGGGAAAGCTCATCCTGCGTTTCAGGGTGCAATGCGAAATTCAAATCGCCCTCAACGCAATGATTTAGCAAAGGGCCCTGAAGGTTCATGGTTGCGTCCGGCAGGCACTTACCGATTTTTAGATAATAGTGATAATCGCCCGGCATTTCGGCATGAACTAGCAAGCGCATTGGGATTGTTCGCGCTCCTAGCAGCTTACGATCCGCAGCATCCTGCTCTTTTAGGACCATGGAAAGATGTCTTCATCAAAATGGGTCGCATTAATGAAGAATCAAAATTAAACACACAGCCATCAATACGGGTTAAAGAAGTTTTAGACTGTTCCGAAGAAAAATTTAATTTGCTGGTGTACTTGGTTGCTAGTCACCATGGCAAGGTTCGAGTGGCGTTGCACCCCGCGCCAAAGGATCAAGAATACCGAGACCGAGATGGCCGTGGCCTACCGATTCGGGGAGTAAGGGAAGGTGACAGTTTACCGTCTATTGGCCTAGATTCTAACTCAACCAATGTACCAGAAACTTTTCTAACACTTTCTCCCGCATCAATTGGTCTTTCCACGGCTACCGGGGTGAGTTGGAGAGAACGTTGCATAGGCTTGCTGGAACGCTTTGGACCTTCAGCCCTTGCTTTTCTCGAAGCCTTGTTGCGTGCAGCAGATGTTCGTGCCTCAAGGCTTAAAACCAACGATCCCGCATTGCCACCGGAGGCCAACTAATGACCATTCATATTCATGTATTGAAGGGTTGCTCGCCGGCACCCCTCGCAAATTACTTGAAGGCGCTTGGAATCCTCCGTCTCGTTGGTGAACAGAAGGACAAACAAGCACGCGGATTTTGGGATGGGCAACGCTTTTGCTTAATGACGAAGTTTTCAGAGGCAGAACTGGAATCATTCTTCTTGGAACAATACGAACCAACCCCAATCTTTAACCCATGGGGGGGAAGGTCAGGATATTACGCTGGTTCTTCAGAGAAAACAGCTCGATCTGCACTTGTGGCAATCGAATCATCAAAACTTGATCGCCTTTTAAAGTTTCAAACGGCGATAAGCCTGATCCGAACCGTCATTAAGGAGGGTGGTGGCGACAAGCCAGACTCTGAGGAATCTAAAGCCTTGCTGATTTCCCGCATTCGCTTGCGTCTTCGGGGTGCTGGGTCAGACTGGCTCAATACGGTTCTCGCAGATCTAGGAAGTTCTTTTCGTGGCCCTGCCATTTTGGGAACAGGGGGCAACGAGGGGAGCGGGAGTTACACTGCTGCATTCTTGGCCGCCGTTGTCGAGTGTGTCATCACGAGAAAATGGGACTCTTTAATTACTTCCAGTTTGTGGAGTGATGGAGCGAATCGGGATGCATGGGATGGTAGTTTCCAGCCGCCGACAAAGGATGGTGACAAAAAGCTTACAAAGGAAAAAGTCGGGGGGCCATTCCGCCAATTCCTTCCAAGTGGTGATGGCTCACCTTGGGATCTGCTTCTGGCATTCGAGGGTGCCATCGTTGTCCAATCCGGTTTAGCACGACGGTCGAACAACGATCAGAATCGTTTTATGACATCCCCATTCTACTTTGCACCTTTAGGCATGGGAGCAGGATCCAGTTCGGAGATGGACGAGTATGTCTTGAACAAGGGTAGGAAAAACTCTGGTCGTGGCGAGCAGTGGTTCCCTCTATGGAATTCTTCGAGTACCTTCGGAGAGATTCAAATGCTTTTCAGAGAAGGGCGCTGTTCGGCTGGTCGGCGAGCTGCAAAAAATCCTCTTGACGCTGCCCGAGCGATTTGTGGACTTGGTACAACTCGTGGGATTAGCTCCTTCCTTCGCTACGGGTACCTTCAGCGAGATAATCTAGCGACACACTTTGCAGTGCCACTTGGACGTATCCAAGTCCGCGAGAACCCAAACGTGCGATTAATTGATGATCTCTCTTTTTGGCTCGACAAAATTCATCGCCTAGCACGAAAGAAGAACGCACCTGCAAAACTCGTTGTTGCACACCGCTGCTTTGCAGATGCAGTCTTTGGTGCGCTTACTCATGATTATTCACCCGAACGATGGCAGGGAATTCTTACCGCCGCCTCTTCCATAGAGTCCCTTCAAGCGACGGGAACAGCCATCGAAGCAGGCCCGATTCCACCCCTTGGCCCAGAATGGGTTTCCGCAGTGAATGAT
>JAPLNF010000268.1 GCA_026692965.1 Planctomycetota bacterium | reverse complement strand
GCACTTTTTGCTGCTGCTGGTAGATCTAAATCCCTCGAAATTTTTGGTACTGACTACCCAACTCCAGATGGAACCTGCATCAGGGATTACATCCATGTAGATGACCTCGCCAACGCACACCGATTAGCGCTTGAAAAAACATTACCCGGTGAACACCTCTGCCTAAATCTGGGAACAGGCAAGGGCAACAGTGTTTACGAAATCCTCAATGCAGTCAAAGATATCACCGGGAAAGCAGTACCATTTACCATCGGTGCACGCAGGGAAGGCGACCCGCCAGCCTTGGTTGCAAGCTGTAAAAAAGCAAATCTCAGGCTGGGATGGGAAGCCAACTACAAGGATATCCGGGAAATTATTACCACCGCTTGGCGCTGGCACCAATCGAACCCGGATGGCTACAATACCAGGTGATTTGTGCTTGAATTAAACCCTTCCAACATTGCTAATTATCTTATTTCTACCCATAGAATCTCGGTACCAAACCCCACCATCGAATCCTTAAGCGGGGGCGTTTCAGCTCTTGTTTTTAAAATCACAACCCCAGATCAAACCTTTATTCTCAAACAAGCCTGCAAACAATTGCGGGTTAAAGATCTTTGGCTTAGCGACCCCGCAAGAATCGAACGAGAATTTCTTTTTCTATCTGCGTTCAAATCCCTCGCATCAAAAGGCCAGTTAACCGAACCTCTCTGGCATGACAACCAAAATCATGTGTTGGCAATGTCGCTCGCATCATCCCCAGCAACCGCTTGGAAAACCGACCTATTGAGGCAAATCGCGGACCCAGTTCGGGCAATACAAGCTGCAGATTTACTCGCAGCTATTCATAATCAGGGAGCTAGTTTAAAGAAAAACTTCGCAGGACTATTAGACAAAACAATTTTTCAACAATTAAGAATTGAACCTTTTTATGAAAGGCTGGCTCTTCAATTCCCAGAGTATTCAGCTAGGATACATTCACTGCGCAATGCACTATTAGAAAAAAACGCCACACTATGCCATGGCGACTTCAGCCCAAAAAACCTTTTGCTTCACCCAAATGGTATGACTCTGGTGGATCATGAAACCGCGCATTTTGGCGATTTCACGATGGATCTAGGATTGTTTCTTGCACATTTAGTTTTGAAGTGTATTTATGCAAAATCAAACCGCTCATCCTACGCAGAACTGATTCGATCTTTTCTAAACGCATACCAAAACATTGCGGGAAGATGCGATTTAAACCTACAGCAATCAGCGTTAGGGCATCTTGGTGTCGTACTGTTGACCAGGGTGTCAGGCACAAGTCAGGTTGATTATTTGGATGAGCCACAAAAGCAAGAAGCAAGGATGCTTGCACAAACCTTGCTTAAAGGAGACATCAAGGACTGGGAAAGTTTTCCGCCTTGTTCTTGGTGATTATTTCTTTTCTTCTATCACGGTAAGTTGAGCGGAACCATCGACAACCATCTGCGGTTTGTCATTGTACGTGGATACCTTACCCTTTACTTGAATGGTTTTGTCTTTGAAGAATTTAGGAGCATCTTTAAATTTGTGTTTTTCCTTAAGCTTTTCATTAGCCCCTGCCCTTACCACAACCGTGAAATTACCTGCATCCTTGAAACTTGATTTAGAGTTCAAAAACATATTGCTTTTGTTTTTATCCATCGATGAAGATTCAACTTTCATTTCCATGAGACAATCTTTATCGATCATTTTTGCAGCTTCATCAGGCGTGATCGCATTTTCTTGGATAAAAGAAGTAATGGCAAGGCAAAGCATTAAAACTATAGTTTTCATTGTGCAAATCCCTTGAGGACAAGGTTTACCAGTTTAAGTCTATTCATAATAATAATTAAAATAAAAAAGCTATGCAAATAATTTATATCCATTTATAGAACTTAAAAAACCTGTAAGAGCAAAAGCTGGTTAGCAACATAAGAAAAAGTGCCATCGGGTACCCATATTGCCAGTGTACTTCAGGTTGATTTTCAAAGTTCATTCCATAAATGCCTGATATAACAGTCATGGGAAGAATCAAGATTGAGATAATGGTAAGAACTTTCATGACCTCGTTCAGTTTATTCGAGGAAGAAGACAAATGCGCTTGAAGCAAATCTGAAACCATTTCCCGATTGCTTTCTACTAATTCAACAAACCTTACCGCATGGTCATAAACATCACGATAGTAGATAACGCGAGTTGCTCCAATGACTTGAAACTCCCCACGGCTTAACCTAAATAAAATTTCTTTTTCATGGATCAGCGTTTTCCTTATTACATTAATAATGCGCTTAAGGCCGATAAGATCCTGTAATTTTGATTTCCCCGGAGCTACAAACACAACCTCCTCAAGTTCATTAAAATATTCCTCGAGAGAATCAAGCACAGGCCGGTATCGATCGATGATTCCATCCATAATCAAATGAAAGATAAAATCAGAACCATGGTGCGGCTTTAAGGCGTGCCGGTCAAGATAAGCCCTGACTTCATGGATACCAGCAAGCGAACCAAGGTGATGGGTGATCAATAACCTAGGGTTGATAAAAACGCTAAGCTGAGTGGTGGCATGATTAATATCAAGAACTTTTTTCCCCTGCTGAAAATCATCGCAAAGAGGATTTAAAATCACAAAGAGATACGTTGGGTATTCTTCAACCTTGGGAAGATGCGGTTTCTTGTTAATATGACGCAAATAAGAAATATCTTCGAGTGTAAGCTTGTGGATAGGGAAAAGTTTTTTAAAAACGATCTCATCTTCTTCGATGGTGGAATTTTCAAGATCGATCCAGATAAGGCCTGATCCAGAACTATCTTCGCTGTTTAAGTTAAGGTGCTGAATGGAATCAGCAGGGAGTAGGGATAACTGCCCCTGTTCATTGAATTTGTGGACCGTAATCATGATTTAATACCTGATTGAATAGTTTCCCAACTAATCATCAGGTATCAGAAATTAAAGGTCAAGAAAGGATTGGCAAGATACTAGCTTCGATCTGCGATTTGAACGCAAGGTCGTTGATCAGACAAGGGTGTTTATATTGTTCGAGAGTGCCACCTGTTTTTTTCAACCGTTCCCGATCCCATTTTTGCCAGGTACCCGGTTGCAAAATCATGGGCTTTATAGGCCCGAGCCTAAGGCTTTCCCTTTTGCTATCGTATTCAATATTTATGGTGCGAAGTTTTTCTTCCATGCGATTGGCAAGAATAATTGCAACGTCAGGGTTTGGTATATCACTAGATTCGATAAATAAACCGTAATAGGGCTGCTCATCATTCCAGATGGGCGCCAAGCTGTAAATATTAAGAGCAAGATCAAGGTCTCTGAGGATTTCAGCCATCGATCCCGTGATCTGATATTCGGAAATCTTTTCGCCCGTAAGATTCGAAAAGTACGAACCCTTGTTGAGAAATTGCAGCAAGGGAGTCTTATTATAAAATCCAGTACAGCGAACCACATCATGAATATCGTAACGATATAACCCGTAAGAAGTGGTGAAGAGGATAAAGTAATTCCTGCCTTCAACAAGTTCGTGGGGAAGTAGCACGGTAGGGTTAGATGAGCCTTTTTCTTCTTCAGGAATGAATTCAAAAAAATGAGTTGTGATATCAAGAACACCTGAGGGAGTGTTATCTTCCAAAGGTATAGTCATACGGCCTTCACTTGCAATAAGGCCTACATCGCGCACAGGCATCGAGCCATAAAACTTCGGGTAGTGCCTGAGGTAGGAAGCCATGCTGCCGCCAGTCCAATTACCCAACAAACAATGTTCGGGCCAGTAATCCTTGGGAAAAAGAGAGCCTGTTTTATTAATGATAGCTTCAAGCTGAAGGGCTTTCTCGGGTCGTTTTTTTATTCGCGAAGCAAGTACTTTGCGAACATCATCGGGAATATCCATTCGGTTACTTAGCGTTCCGTCCCTTAAATCTTTGATCAAAGATTCTTTTTCAAGATCGCCCGCTTTAGCGAGATTGATAAGAGTGCTAGGGTTAGCAGCCAATATCATGCCCACAGGCCGGTCGATGGAAAGCCTCATCACGGTATAATACTTCGAGGCAGAATCTTTAATTCTACTTACTTCAGGTGGGACGCAGTAAAGCCAACGGATAACTTTTCGTTGCATTCTTGCAGTAAGGCCAGTAACACTGCCGCAAGGAACGCCAGATTCACTACGGTACTCATCCTGGCTTTATCATGTTTCATGAAAGCGTTAAGGCCCCATATATTCCAACCCCTGCGATAATCATCGAGATATGAATCGGTAACGGGAATATATTTCCGGGTGTTGGTGGTGCCACTAGTAAGGGCAAACATATGAATTCTTCGGTCAGCTAGCAGTGCTGAGGTTTCGCCTTTAAGCACCCTATTCATATAGGGTTCAATAGTTTCGTAGCCTGCAACCCCGATATTATTTCTAAAAGCATCGATGGATTTTATAGATGAAAAATGATGATCCCTCGCAAAAGAGGTATTTTGATGTTTGCGAAGAATGGAAAGAAGGAGCTTTTGTTGCACTTCTTGTGGTTGTTTGGTGGCGTTTTCAAACTGCCTGATTTTCCGGTTGATGGATAAACTAAGCAAGGGTGAAACAATGTTTTGAAAAAAGAAATGATTCAAAGCATTGCCAGCCCGTTCCCTAAATCCAGGCATAAAATACTCCTGAATTTACTTAGAATTGGTAACGACGGCTTCCATCTGTTTCGAAGGCAATTTTACGCTTGATGAACTAGCAAGATACGAATCAAAGAAGCTTAATACCCTGTTCTTATATTCTTCAGGAGCGATCTGGATTGCCATGTTATGGCGAGCACCAGGAACCACCCAAAGTTTCTTCGGGCTATTACACATCTTAAAAAGAGTCCGTGCCATTTCTGGTTTGATGTAAGTATCAAGCACGCCATGAATCATGAACCATGGGCTGGTCATTTTTCTAATCTTAGGTTCAAGATGAAGAAATTTAGGTTTCCCAGCGCGTTCTCTTTCGGCAATTTTAATGGCATCTAATGCCAGTTTCCCAAAGAACCAGTAGGGCAAAATCGTATGAATTGCAGCACGTTTGCTATAAATGCAAATCCACTGCCTCATAAAGGGAACCATGGTGGTGTAGGTACCAAAAACACCATCGGAGACAGAACACAAAATATAAGGATCGTCAGCGCCTACATACAAACCAGAGGCAGCGCCTTTGCTGATGCCAAAAAATCCGATGCCATTGGGATCTGCATCAGGTCTGGTTTTCAAGTAAGAGATTGCAGATTTCGTATCGTCCACTTCATACTGTGTAATCCAATGCAAGGGTTCGTAATCTGGTTGTTTGTCGCTATCGCCCTGATTACGGGGTTCATAAATAAAAACATCATACCCAGCGGTAACCAACCATTCACAATAAGGGATGCTGCTAAAGCGATTCGAGCTAAACTCAAGGCCAAAAAGAATGACACCTTTTCTAGGGAAAGCTGTTTTGAAATAACAACCCTGAATCATTAGCCCACCTGAAGTGGAGAAACGAATCGATTCGCAAGCAGCAGAAACATCACCTCTGGGAATAATAAAGAGCGGCTTTTCCTGAAAAATGCGAGATACAAAATTAATGTAATTTTTAGTGATAACAATATAAGCAAGAGTTAGCCCAGCCACACATAAAATGGGGCTAACCAGCAAAAACAACAAGCCCAGTAGAATCATTTCCAAAGTAATCAACTCCAAAAACTAACTAGTTGTTAAATGCACTCACCACCAGCGATGTATTTTGTCCACCAAAACCAAAACTATTGCTCAAACAATTCTTGGCCTTATGCTCCCGAGCCTTATTAGGAATATAATCCAAATCACACTCAGGATCTGGGGTTTCATAATTCGTCGTGGGGGGAAGTATTCCTGTTCGCATCGCTTCAACGCAGGTGATTAATTCAACCGCCCCTGCTGCTGCTATCAAATGCCCCATCATGCTTTTAATACTGCTAACCGGAGTTTTGTACGCCCGATCCCCAAACACCTTTTTTATCCCCAGCGTTTCCACCCGATCATTAACCTGTGTACTCGTACCATGTGCATTAATATAACCAATATCTTCAATTGAAACACCACTATCCTTGATGGCACCTGCGATACAGGCAATTGCGCCCCGCCCTTCAGGATGACTGTCTGTAACTCTGAAAGCATCAGCGGTTGAACAATACCCGGTAAGCTCTGCATGAATCTTCGCGCCACGCTTTTTTGCATGTTCAAGTTCTTCAATAACCAGCATACCTGATCCTTCACCAAGAACAAAACCATCCCGGTTTAAATCAAATGGCTTGCTAGATTTAGTAGGGTCGCCCTTGAAGGTCGAAAGTGCTGTAAGAAGGTTGAATCCGGAAACACCAAACGGATGTATCATGCTGTGCGAACCGCCTGTAAGCATGATATCTGCATCGCCATGCCGGATAATTTCTAACGCTTCGCCAATAGCTTGGCTACTGGCAGCGCAAGCGGTAAGGCAATTGAAGTTGGGGCCTTCAAGGCAAAAATACTGGGCAAGATGCGCAGGGGTGGTGTGCAATTCTTGTTCTGCTTCGCGTCCGCCATGAAAATGTTTTAGGCCTTCTGCTGCGAACTTCACACAATCAAGGCTGCGTGTTTCCGAGTTATAAGCACGAGCAACCATCGAAACCATATTATTGAAATCTTGAATTCCCTCACCGGAACCTAGATAGACGCCAAACCGGGTGCGATCCACTTTTGCATTATCAAGCAGCCCGGCATCTTCCAATGCTTGTTGGGCCGCTGCCGCTGCAAAACAACTGTTAACGCCGCAGTCTTTCCAAGGAGAGGGATCTTTAATACATTTCGCCAAATCGAAATTCTTGATTTCTGCAGCAAATGTGGTGGGAAAGGTTTTAGCATTAAAACGCGTTATAGCACCAATGCCACTTTTCCCTGCAATCAGGTTTTGAAACATCTCATGAATGGTTGTTCCAAGTGGAGTTACCACACCCATTCCAGTTATAACAATTCTTCTTCTCATTAATAAATCTCGATGCGTTTTCGGTCTGTATCAAAAACAACCGTAATAGAATAAATCGGATTTTAAATCCAACGGCGAACAACCACCGCTCCACATTGTCCGGTTTGGCACATGCTAATCTTCAAGACACAATCTTTTTTAAGTTCACGAGGTTCCCTAATTACATTCACCGGGCAATCAGGATCTATATTTTCATAATTCAATGTGCCAGGCACAACGCCTGTTTGAAATGCCTCTAAGCTGGCAACCAACTCGACCAAGCCACCCGCTGCCCCCAGATTTCCGATTGCAGATTTAACTGCAATCACATCTGGAGTTTTAGGTAATGCAGAGCGAATCCCCTGCGCCTCAAGCCTGTCTGCTATTCTACAGCCCACGCCATGTGCATTCACATGATCAATATCAGAGGCATCAATACCAGCTTCGTTCATAGCTGCTTGAATAGCCCTAGCAACGCCAGAGCCATCTTTTTTCTGATCAAAAGCTGCACCAAACCCAAGGATTTCAGCATATATTTTTGCGCCCCGACTCTTGGCGTGCTCTAACTCTTCTACTGCAAGCACCCCGGTGCCTTCACCGATAACCATGCCATCGCGATTTTTATCAAAGGGCCTGCAAGCTTTTTCAGGGTGTTCATTATTAGAGGAAAGTTCTTCAAACAAAGAATGCCTGGTCATGCTGAGAATATTAATTCTGCTCTCTGCGCCACCACTCAGGAAAAAGTCACCACGATCTCTGCAAAGCAATCTGTAGGTTTCACCTAAGGCCAAAACACTTGCTACATCACTTTGCGTGATGGAATTATTAGGCCCTTGAGCATCATGAAGAATGGATACTTGGCAAGCAAGCATGTTGGGAAGATACTTCAACATCCAG
>JAPLNF010000267.1:701-2569 GCA_026692965.1 Planctomycetota bacterium | reverse complement strand
CTCTTCTGCAGGTGGTAAAGCCCCTGTGTTTGCAGGAAAAGAAGCCCCCAATCTTAAAAATGCATCCGATATCGAATCCCTCGCCAAGCTTGATATGATTTTATCTTGCCAAGATGGCGACTATAACAAAGGGGTTTTTCCCAAGCTTCGTGCCCATGGCTGGAAGGGCCATTGGATCGATGCTGCCTCTACTTTACGCATGAATGACGATGCCATTATTATTCTTGATCCGGTTAATAGACCTGTAATTGATGCTGCACTTTCCAAGGGTATCAAAAACTGGATCGGTGGTAACTGCACGGTATCGTTGATGCTAATGGGGTTGGCGGGGCTTTTCAAAGCTAACCTTATCGAGTGGGTTAGCGCAATGACTTATCAGGCTGCTTCTGGTGCAGGCGCACAGAATATGCGAGAGCTGCTGTTGCAAATGGGTGTTTTACATGATGCTGCCAAGCATGAGCTTGCAGATCCAGAATCAGCAATCCTTGAAATTGATCGCAAGGTTGCAAGTGTCCTTCGTTCCGCGCAAATCCCCACGAAGAATTTCCGAGGCGTTCCTCTTGCTGGCAGTTTGATTCCTTGGATTGATGTTCCTTATGAAAACGGACAATCCAAAGAAGAGTGGAAGGGTGGCGCAGAGTGTAACAAGATTTTAGGCTTACCTGCTTTTCGCACACCAGGCTCCATTCCCATCGATGGTATTTGCGTTCGAATCAGCTCTATGCGCTGCCATTCGCAAGGGTTAACTATCAAGTTGAAAAAGAATATTCCGCTGGAAGAAATCAATGCAATTATCGCTTCGGGAAATTCTTGGGTTAAAGTGGTTCCCAACGAAAGGGAAGCTTCTGAAAAAGAATTAACCCCTGCAGCGGTTACAGGAACCTTGAGCATCCCTATAGGCCGATTGCACAAACTTGCCATGGGACCAGAATATTTGGGTGCCTTCACTTGTGGCGATCAGTTGTTATGGGGCGCTGCAGAGCCGTTGCGCAGAATGCTTCGTATCATTCTTGAAAAATAAGCTCATCATTGCAGAAGATTCAGGCTTCCAATTGAATAAGTGTAAAACAGGCAGATGATCAATTCTCCCAAAGCCACCGCAAGGATGAATCTTAAAAAATTCATGCGAACGGTGCCAGCTAGGTAGCAGACAAGATCTGTTGGTGCGAGTGGGAAGAACGACCACAAGACGACGAATAAAAACCCCCAAGGGCTGTTGATTTTAGTGGTGATCGCCATCATTTTTTCAGGAGCGATCTTTTCAAAATAACTGTCAAATCCAAGAAATTCAGAAAGAAAGTAGATGAGTGTTGCGGAAAATAATATCCCACCAAGGCTGATGAGCAGCACGATTATTTTACTTTCCGGAAATAGTAATACTCCAGCGATTACAAACGGAGTACTGGGCATCAGGGTAAAGCCGCGCAGAAAACTTATTATAAAATAGGCCAGCAATAAGTGACCTTCAAACCGCCTGACAAAGTCGGTGATGTGCTTTGGGGTGAAGTCGTCCGTGTGCGAAACATAGTAACCAAGACAGCCAATCAAGAAGAGCAACCAACCCAACAGAAAGATTTTTTTCGCAAGATTCATTGTCACAATTACCCTGTTCAGAGTTTTGATAACTTCATTTAACTATGGGAGGTGGGTAATTGAAACTCAAAACTTAAAAGGAAATTGTGCCCTGCATGATCGCTTAGGGAAAAATATAGGCGGGCCTTATAAGGTTTCGATGGGAGAAAAGATTAAAGCGATTCAATAAAAAGAGCCCAGGATTTTAAATCCCCGGACTCTTTTAAAATCTGAACTATCGTCTTCTTACTTCTTAGCGCCTTTGGCAGCAGGAGCAGCCTTAGCAGGAGCGGCTT
>JAPLNF010000267.1:0-693 GCA_026692965.1 Planctomycetota bacterium | reverse complement strand
TGGCAGCGGGTGCAGCCTTGGCAGCAGGAGCGGCTTTGGCAGCGGGTGCAGCCTTAGCAGGAGCGGCTTTGGCAGCAGGAGCAGCCTTAGCAGGAGCGGTTCCTGGTGTCTTCTTGGAAACTTTGGGGCCCTTTTTCTTGACTTCCATTATTGCTGGAGGAATCCCAAGTTTTGTATCATACGCTTTCAATAATTTCGCTTTGCGTATCTTGGTGCGTTTTTTCCAAGCGGTTGTTCTGGGTCTTGAGGCTGGCATGATTCATCTCCTTTTGTTTACTTACGATGCTTTCAAACATCGACTTATCTTTGCTTACAGTAGCTTTTTATAGCAATTTGAGACTTTTCGGGTAAGACATCTTTTGCTCTGATCCCAGTTTTCATCGTATTTCATTGTTATTTTCGCTTTTATGCTGCTTTTTATAGCCCAACCTTTTCTCTTTTTTTACCTCTTGTTCAATATTTTTTACCCTTCCTTAACTTCTTTTGTGTAATTTATGACCATGGTGATGCCCTGTCCGTGCCTTCTACAATCTTGCCCAACTATTGAGAATTATCATGAAGTTATCAACCTTTGCGTTTGCTTGTTGCTCGCTCTTTTTAGTGGGCGCTCCTCTTCATGCTGCCAAGGCCCCGAACATTATTCTTTTCCTCGCAGATGATCTTGGGTGGGGAGATCTTGCCTGCTTTGGTAAT
>JAPLNF010000266.1 GCA_026692965.1 Planctomycetota bacterium | reverse complement strand
TGTGTTTCTTTTCCGTGTATTTCCGTGTTAATCCGTGGCAAATGCTTCTGCATCTTCTGTCTTCCGTGGCAAATGCTTCTGCTTAGTCTTCCTTCCGTGTAATTCCGTGGCTACTGCTTCTGCTTGTTCTTCCTTCCGTATTTTTCCGTGGCAAATGCTTCTGCTTCTACTTGGTCTTCTTTCCCTTCTGCTTTCTTGCAATTTTACCCCTAAATATTGATGCAACCCCTACATCTGTCAGGCTGGGGGATTTAGGGTAAATATTGGCCTACATAAATTGTAAATAGCTTCACTTATGGTATAATTAATTTTATTCAACTTTAAATTCATTTTGTACTAATCGCCTCACCTCCGATTACTGCCAATTAAATTTAGACTTGTTGCACTCGGTGGATCGCTCCTTTTTTTTGTATGCTATTGGGAACTTTTCTAATGCTTAATACTTTCCGTAGTCTCTTTTGCAACTCGCAAAATAGAAAAGCACGAAGAGCTTTAAGCATACACCGACTCGAACTCATTAGCCTTGAACTAAGAATTACACCTGCGGTGCCTTTCTCTCCGGCATTTCCTACTGTAATTTCAATCAATACTAGTACTGGAAGCAGTGGCGCTTCTGCTACCACCAGTGCGGCTTTTACCGTTGTCTTTAGCGATTCCGTTACGGGTGTTGATGCAACCGATTTTACCACCATTTCAACCGGCACGGTAAATGGGGCCACCATTGCTTCGGTTACGGGGTCGGGGGCTACTTACACGGTTACTGTTAATAGCATTTCAGGCAACGGAACCCTTGGGTTAAACCTCGTGGCTAATCCATCTATCTCCGCAGTTCCAAGTTTTTCAACCAAAACCAACTTCGCCACCGGATCTAAACCATTCTCCATGACCTTGGGCGATGTGAACAACGACGGGATACTCGATATCGTTACGGGTAATTTTCTTGACAGTAACGTCAGCGTGCTATTAGGCAATGGTAATGGCACCTTTAAAACTCAAGCCACCTTTGCAACGGAATCTTTTCCACGCACCGTGACCTTGGGCGATGTGAACGGTGATGGTAGGCTCGACATCATCACTGCGAATGCTACCTCAGCCAGCACCAGCGTGCTCTTGGGCAATGGCAATGGCACCTTCCAAACTCAAGCCACCTTTGCCACGGGAACTACTCCATTATCCGTGACCTTGGGCGATGTAAACGGCGATGGCAGATTAGATATCATCACTGCGAATTATAACTCCAACAACGCCAGCGTGCTCTTGGGTAATGGCAATGGTACCTTTAAAACTCAAGCCACCTTCACCACGGGAACTGGTCCACGCTCCGTGACCTTGGGCGATGTGAACGGCGATGGTAAACTCGATATCATCACCGCAAATCTTGTTTCCAACAACTCCAGCGTGCTACTAGGCAATGGCAATGGTACTTTTCAAACTCATGCCACCTTCGCAACGGGAAATCAGCCATATACAGTGACCTTGGGTGATGTGAACGGCGATGGCAGACTCGACCTCGTCACAGCGAATTTTGCTTCTTTGACCAATACCGTCAGCGTGCTTTTGGGTAATGGCAATGGTACCTTTCAAACCAATATAGACTTCGCCACGGGAACTCGTCCTAACTTCGTGACGCTAGGCGATTTAAACAGTGATGGTAAACTCGACATCGTCACCGCACATACTACTAATAACAATGCCAGCGTGCTGCTGAATACCGCTACGTCTTTCTCTGCTGTGAACTTTACGCCACAAGCAAACTTCACTATGGGACTTCGTCCAAGCTCCGTGACCGTGGGCGATGTGAATGGTGACGGTATACTCGATTTCGTCACCGCAAATTCAGGTTCCAACAATGCTAGCGTGCTCTTAGGCAATGGCGATGGCACCTTTCAAAATCAAGCTACCTTTGCCACGGGAACTAAGCCCTACTCCGTAACTTTGGGCGATGTGAACGGTGATGGTAAACTCGATATCATCACTGCTAATTTTAACTCCAGTAACGCTGTCAGCGTACTCTTGGGCAATGGCAATGGAACCTTTAAAAATCAAAACACCTTTGCCCCGGGGAATAGCTCAGATTCAGTGACCTTGGGCGATGTCAACGGCGATGGTAAACTCGATATCGTCACCGCGAATACCACCGGGACGGCCACCGATAATGCCGGCGTGCTCTTGGGCAATGGCAATGGAACCTTTCAAACTCAAGCCACCTTTACCACTGGAAATAGGCCATTATCTATAAAGCTAGGAGATGTTAATGGCGATGGTAAACTCGACATTGTCACCGCGAATTATGTAGGCGGCAACGTCAGCGTTCTGTTAGGTAATGGCAATGGTACATTTAAAACTCAAGCTACCTTCGCCACGGGATTTGCTCCAAAATCCGTGACCTTGGGCGATGTAAACGGCGATGGTAAACTCGACATCGTCACCGCGAATTATGGAAACGACAACGCCAGCGTACTCTTAGGCAATGGAAATGGCACCTTTCAAAATCAAAACACCTTCGCAACGGGAACTAATCCATCCTACGTGACTTTGGGCGATGTGAACGGCGATGGTAAACTCGACATCATCGCCACAAACGCAAGTTCCAAAAACGCCAGCGTTCTCTTAGGCAATGGCAATGGCACCTTTCAAAATCAAAACACCTTCGCCACAGGAACTGACAGGCCTAGATCCTTGACAATAGGCGATGTGAACGGCGACGGTAAACTCGACATCCTCACCGCGAATTATAGTTCCGATACAGCTAGCGTACTATTGAATAGCATCGCCTTCAATGGCCAGACTTTTAATATCAAAAATGCCACCCCAACTTCAACTAGCCTTGCTGCTTCTTCGAACCCAAGCGTCTTTGGCCAGTCCGTAACCTTCACCGCTACGGTAACAGGTTCTTCTGGCACCCCTACTGGAACCATAACCTTTAAGAATGGTTCAACCACGCTTGGAACTGGAACTTTGAATGGCAGCGGCGTTGCAATTTTCAGCACATCTTCTTTGGCCGTTGGAAACACATACAGCATCACTGCTATTTACTCTGGTGATTCAAGCTTCGTTACTAGCACCAGCTCTGCAGTAAGCCAAGTGGTTAATCAGGCAAACACCACCACCACTTTGGCTTCCACCACTGCTTCACTCTTCGGTGAGTCCGTAACCTTCACCGCTACGGTTGCTGCTACTGCACC
>JAPLNF010000265.1 GCA_026692965.1 Planctomycetota bacterium | reverse complement strand
GCATATGAAAAAACCATAAAAGATTGTCTTAAAATGAAGCTTGATGTGGAAGTGGAGGGGTTTTCAAAAGAGTTGGAAGAAATAAGAGCGGGCAAGACAAATGCGGAAATAAAGGTTGAAGAGAAAAAAGCCAAGCCAATTTTTCTGGAAGCTCCTTTTAGTGCAGGGGAAGCTAAAACTGCTCAGAAGGAATTAGCGAAGAGCATGGGCAAGTTAATGGATGCCAAGATTGATTTAGGAAGGGGCGTAAAGCTTGAGATGGTGTTAATCCCTGCGGGGAAGTTTATGATGGGATCGCCAGAGTCGGAGGTTGGTCGTAAGGATAACGAAACGCAGCATGAAGTAACTCTAACAAAGCCTTTTTACATGGGTAAATATGAAGTTACGCAGGAACAATGGCAAGCGGTGATGGGGGATAACCCAAGTAAAGATAAAGGGTTAAAATTGCCATTAACGGATGTATCTTGGAATGATTGCCAAGAGTTCATTAAAAAGTTAAATGCCAAGGCGGGTGGCGGTTATAGGTTGCCTTCTGAAGCTGAGTGGGAGTATGCATGTAGGGCAGGAACCACTACAGCTTATGCGGTTGGAAATAGCTTATCAAAGAGTGATGCAAATTATGGCCCTAGAGGTAAGAGAGTCGCAGTAGGAAGTTACAAAGCGAATGCGTTTGGCCTTTTTGATATGCATGGCAATGTGTGGGAGTGGTGTGAGGATAAGGGTGAAAATTATCCAGTGGGAACTGCAACAGATCCGTCGGGGCCAGCAACGGGAGAAACCCGTGTGTTGCGTGGCGGATCCTTTCTCTACGATGTTTCGAGGGCTCGTTCTTCCGACCGGGTCGTAAACAAGCCGCCCTTTCCGGACGAAAACCGCGGTTTTCGCTTGGCGAGGACTCCGTAATTACTTCTTAGCTGCTTTAGTATTAAAAAGCCAATAACGTTAATTCATTTCACATTTTACAATTCAGCTTGCAAGATTTTTAGAATCTATTTGTAACTTGGGCTTAATTGATTCAAATAATGGGATAAGGCTTTTGCTGCATTTAAGAAAGAGTCGCTCGGATGTCCATATCCAATAATCTAACTGGTAAAACACTGAACAAACGGTATGAGATCCTGCGCCCGTTGGGCAGAGGTGGCATGGGGAAGGTTTATTTAGCGAGGGATTAATGATTTCAAACCGCGCTTCATGCGTGAGATAGCTTCCCTTGCAGCTTTAGAGCATCCCCACATCGTAACCACGGTGGATTGGGGGGAAATTGAAGGTATCCCGTTCCTGGTCCTCAGGTACCTTGGTGGCGGTAACTTAAGAGATCGAATTACGGATTCGCAAGGTTTAAAAAAGCTAATGCCATTAGAAGGCTTGAACCAATGGTTGCCGCAAATAGCATCAGCGTTGGATTTCATTCATTCAAAGAAATGGGTACATCGGGATTTAAAACCGGACAATATTTTATTTGATGAAGTTGGTAATCCTTACCTTGCAGATTTCGGCATAGCGAAGGCTTTGGAAGGTGCGCCTATGGGTGTGAAAACTACTATGGGCGCCTTTATAGGCACGCCGCAATACATGGCGCCTGAGATGCACCTGGGCAAGGGCATCGGGCCAAGGGCGGATCAGTTTGGATTGGCGGTGTTGGTGTATGAATCCCTTGCAGGGGAGATCCCATTTACGGGGGCAACGCCTACAGCAATATTTTTAGATGTGATGCGAGGAAAACCTAAATTAATCCATGAGTTGGTATCCGAGATTTCTTTAGAGAAATCAAATGCTCTGATGAAAGGGTTAGCAAAGGATCAAGATAAGCGCCACGATAACTGTGGCTTATTTGCCAGAGAAATTACAGGAATCAAGTTAGGGATAGGACAGCTATTTCAGGGTTATGGCGAAGTTTCAATTTCTGGTCAAATAGAACCCTTGCAAATGAAGCCGCCAATAAAAACAGGCTTTCCAGCGATTCTGGATCAAGCTCCATTAATGACCGAATTAGCGGTTACAAAGGTTGTAAGAGAAGGTGTGATACCCTTGGCTTCGCAGATGCCGGCGAAGGTTGAAGAAGTATTTATCTCTCCCGCAATAGCCTCTGTTAGAGAGATAAGACAACGTGTAAAACCTTTGTCTTTCCAGGTGCCCGCGAAAGTTGACGAGGCATTTATCTTGGTTGAAATACCATCTACTATGGAGATAATAAAAAGTGTAATTCCTTTGTCTCCCCAGATGCCGGTGAAAGGTGAAGCAGCATTTATCTCGCCCGCATTGGCCTCTGCTAGAGAGATAAGAAAAGGTGTAACTCCCTTGTCTTCTCAGATGCCGGCGAAAGTAGAAACAGTATTTATCTTGCCTGAATTACCATCTGCTAGAGAGATGAGGGAAAATGTAAAACCCTTGTCTTCGCAAATGCCTTTGAAAGTCAAAGAAGGTGAACCTTATATTCTAAATAGAGAAAAAAATAGGGGCTGTTTGAGAGTCATTCTGTGGGTAGGTGGAATTTTAATGCTAGTAACAGCAATAGTAATGGGTTTTTTATGGAAACAGACGACAAATCTAGAAGTGCCATTCACTGAAACCAAAGCAAAAGAAGTTCAAAAAGCGGTTGCGAAGAATTTGCAGAAGGAAGTGGAAGAGAAGGTTGATTTAGGAAAGGGCGTAAGTCTTGATATAGTGTTAATCCCAGCAGGGAAGTTTAAGATGGGAGACCCGGGGGCAGATCGTGAGGTAAACCTTACGAAACCCTTTTACATGGGTAAGTATGAAGTAACGCAGGAGCAGTGGAAAGCAGTTATGGGGGAGGAGAATAAATCAAGTAACACTAAAGGTGAAAAGCTACCGGTAACGAATGTATCATGGGATGATTGCCAGAATTTTATCAAGAAGCTAAATGAAAAAAACAAGGGTAAGTATCGGTTGCCTACAGAGGCGGAGTGGGAGTATGCATGTAGGGCGGGAACCACGACTGTTTATTCATTTGGAGAAAATATTACCACAGGTGATGCAAATTGGGGAGCGGTGAAGCCAGATAGCATAAAAGTAGTAGGTAGTTACAAGCCGAATGCGTTTGGGTTGTATGATATGCATGGGAATGTATGGGAGTGGTGTGAGGATTGGTATGGAGACTACCCAGCGGGAAAGGTAACAGATCCGAAAGGGCCAGCAAAAGGAGATGCCCGTGTGTTACGGGGTGGATTTTTCCTCGGCGATGAGTCAAGGATTCGTTCTTCCTACCGAAGCATTAATTCACCGACCTATCGAGACCTCAATGGTGGTTTCCGCTTGGCGATGACTCCATAATTACTGCTTTGGTATTTAAAAGAGAATCCCCGGGAGGCATTTATAAAATTGAGATGTCTCCTTCTTTCATGCTGCCGGCTTTGAAAGAAAAGGCCGGGTTTTTATTAGCACGAAAAGCATAAGTAAAATCCAAATCAAAACCGCTTGGGAAAGCATCACATGCCTAACGGTGAAAAGATCTGCAAGCGGGCCCGCTAAAAAGTTGCCCATAGGAACCATGCTACAAAGCATCATGCTCCACACCCCCAGGACTAAGCCACGATGCGTATTGCCTGCCCCTAGTTGAACCAAACCTTGGCTTGTTGCAAAAAATAAGATCATCCCCGCACCAAATAAAACCGTACTAGGCAGCGCAAATAACATCGAGTTGGATACGCCTAAAGTAAATAATCCCACTCCTGCAAGCAGCATTCCCAATGCTTGTGATATCCCCTTCGAAGCTTTGTTTCCTAATATCGCAAGGATTAACGCAGAGGTTAGGGCGCCACCCCCAACTCCACTTAGCAAGGTTCCATAGGCTTCTTGACCTAATGTCAGTTCTTTCTCCACGAAGCCTGGTAATAAAGCGAGCAAGGGCCATCCTAATAGTGCCATGCCTCCTGCGATGCTGATCACCAAAACCAGATCGGATCGGGCAAGGATAAATTTTAACCCATCGAATAACGATGCATTGTTTCTCTGCGAGGGTTCTTGAAACATGGTGGCTTGGTTCATCAATACCAAGGCTAGGATTAAAATTAGGTAACTGAGGGTGTTGAGAAGAAAGCATGCTTCGGGGCCATAATTTATTAGGAGTAGTGCGCCTATGGCTGGGCCTGCAAGCCTGGCTAGATTGAATTGAAGCGAGTTGAGTGCGACTGCATTAAACAAATCCTGCATCCCCACCATCTCAACAAGGAAAGTAAGCCTTGCGGGCAGATCGATTGCATTGATCACTCCCCAAAGTAGGGAAAAGCAAAGTAGGATATAGGGCGAGGTGAAACCGAAGTAAACAGCAAGAAAGAGGGAAAGGCTTTGCAGCGAAAATAGTATCTGGGTGATGAGGATGAGTTTTTTTCGGGGGTATTGATCAGCGAGCCTGCCACCGAGTGGGCCTAGGAAGCAACCGGGTAGGACTTGCAAAGCTGCGATAAGCGAGGGCCAAAGCGATTGCTGTTCTGAACTGTAGGAAAGCCACATCAGTGCGGTGGTTTGGGTCCATGATCCTGTAAGGGAAAGAAGTTGTGCGAAGAAATAATAGCGATAGTTGCGGTGTTTCAGGGAGCAAAATGCACCTCCTTTGCTTTGCTTTTCAGGGCTTTGAGCTATTGGTTCGCTCATGCCTGTTCGCTTTTGCTGGATGATTGCTGGTGCATAAGGTCAACCATTTGCT
>JAPLNF010000264.1 GCA_026692965.1 Planctomycetota bacterium | reverse complement strand
GATGGATATTTCAAATTCAAGCCTTTATGAAGCAGGCTCCGGCCTCGCTGAAGCCATCTTGATGGCAATGTCGGTCACAGGAAGAATGGGTAAAGTTCTGGTTGCAGAATCAGTTCACCCCGAATACAGACTTTCATTCACCACTTACCTTGCAAATCTAGAACCCACCGTGGTTACAGTTTCATGCCCTGAAGGAAAGATTTGCCTGAATGACCTTGCAAGCAAACTTGATGAAACAGTTAGCTGTGTGATCGTTCAACATCCAAACTTTTTCGGCAACCTTGAAGAAGTTGAAGAGATTGCAAAACTTGTTCATTCCAAGGGTGCACTTTTCATCGTCGCCTACGACCCCATCAGCCTTGGCATTTTAAAAAAGCCAGGCGAATACGATGCTGATATAGCAGTTGCTGAAGGGCAGTGCTTGGGCAATCCCATGATCTATGGTGGGCCTTACCTTGGATTACTTTCGTGCAAAGAAGCCTTTGTAAGAAAAATCCCAGGCAGACTGGTTGGCCAAACGGTAGATCGCAAAGGCAAACGATGCTGGGTACTTACCCTACAAACTCGCGAGCAGCATATACGCAGGGAAAAAGCCACAAGCAACATATGCACCAATCAAGGCCTTTTCGCCTTGAGAGCTGCAGTTTTTCTTGCTGCCATCGGGCCCAAGGGCCTTACTGAAACAGCAGAACTATGCTTCCGAAAAGCTCACTTCCTCAAGGATCTTCTCTGTAAAATCCCTGGGGTCAAACCTAAATTCAATCTTCCTTTCTTCAAAGAATTCACCATCGAACTTCCCTGCAATGCTCAAGTTGTTATCAACTCGCTGATTGAGGATGGCATTCTTGCAGGCCTATCTCAGGGCCGTTGGTCTAAAGATTTAGCCAATGTAATGACCATAGCTGTGACCGAAAAACGAACTCGTTCAGAGCTTGAAAACTATGCTGCGGATTTTGGCGCTGCTGTCACTGCAGCAACTTCTCAGGAAAAGTCTAAAGCTTTAAAATCCTGATAATTTCAAAACTCTAAGTATTTTTCTCGAGGGCATTATGGATAAGTCTCAGTCTACCGGTTTGCTTTTTGAAATCAGTCACAAGGGCAGGAGATGCCATCTCCTACCCGATTGCGATGTCCCCACCAAAACTTCCGCTGAACTTCTTGACAAAAAATATCTCAGCAATAATCCGACCCATTTGCCTGAGATGGCAGAAATCGACATCGTCAGACATTTCGTTAATTTATCTACCAAAAACATGGCCATTGATTGTAACTTTTATCCGCTAGGAAGTTGCACCATGAAATATAATCCCAAGCGCCATGAACGGCTTGGGGCCTTGAGCGGGTTGGCACATGTCCACCCTCTTCAAGATGACCAAACCTGCCAAGGCATGCTTGAAATATTATGGGAGATGCAAAATTATCTAGCAGAAATAGCAGGGCTTGATGGTGTTTCTCTGCAACCTGCTGCAGGGGCCCAAGGCGAATTAACGGCACTCTTAGTTGCTGCTGCTTACTTCCGCGATAAAAAAGAAAAACGCACCAAAGTCCTTATTCCTGATAGCGCACATGGAACCAACCCCGCAACTGCTGCAATTGCTGGCTTCGACACCATCACCATTAAAAGCAATGCGCGTGGTAGGGTCGACATGGAAGATCTTATTTCCAAAATCGATTCGCAAACTGCAGTATTCATGATCACCAACCCAAACACTTTGGGTCTTTTTGATGAGCAAATCGTACAGATCACAGAACTGATTCACAAAGCAGGCGGCTTGGTTTACCTTGATGGTGCAAACACGAATGCCATTCTTGGCATCACCAGACCGGGTGACTTTGGAGCTGACATGATGCACTATAATGTACACAAAACATTTACTGGGCCACATGGAGCAGGTGGCCCTGGATCTGGACCTATCGCGGTCAGAAAGCAGCTTATACCCTTTCTTCCTGCACCTTTAATTATTAAGACAACCGAGGGTTTTAAACTCGACTATGATCGCCCAAAATCCATCGGCAGGGTTCGAAGCTTCTTTGGAAATGTCGGCATTCTACTTCGCGGGTATTTCTACATCCGAACACTTGGGCCTGATGGTCTCAAACAAGTCAGCCAAAATGCCGTATTAAATGCCAATTATCTTCTCAGCCTTCTCAAAGATGCATTTGATGTTCCACATGGTGACAGGTGCATGCATGAATTTGTAGCAAGTGCCAGAACGCTTCGAAGAGACAAAAAAATTAGCGCTATGGACATAGGCAAGCGCTTGCTGGATTACGGGTATCATGCCCCTACGGTTTATTTTCCTTTAGTGGTTTCAGAAGCAATGATGATGGAACCAACCGAAACTGAAAGTAAAGAAACCCTTGATCACTTTGCCCAAACTTTGATTAAGATTCGGGATGAAGACGCAGAATTCCTTCATGGCGCGCCTCATACTCTGGATATCAGCAGACCGGATGAAGTGAAGGCCGCTAAAGAACCTATGCTGCGCTGGAAGTAGTAATCATTTTCAGGTATTCTAATTGATTGATTGCAGGCTTCTGCCTTTGGAGTCCAATGTTGGGTCATACGCAATGGCTTCGGATGAGCTATTGCTTGAACTTGCAGAAGAAGGTGTTTGCTCGCTTCGTTTTTATACTTGGTCTGAACCCACCGTTAGCCTAGGTTACTTTCAACCATCTTCCCTTTTATCGAATTCACAAGAATTAAAAATGCTGCCTTGGGTTCGAAGAGCTACAGGGGGCGAAGCTCTAGTCCATCATCATGAACTAACCTATGCATTGGGCTTGCCACTAGACATTGCTGGACAGAAATCGACTCTTTGGCAGGAAAAGATGCATCTTATCATTCAGAAGGCTTTATTGCTTTTAGGAGTGTCGCTTCCTGAAATCAACCTGCCCGAACAACGAAATGACCCAACCAACCTACTTTGTTTTCATCATCACGCGCCCCAAGATCTCATTATCAAGAAGCATAAGATTGTGGGAAGTGCACAACGAAAAAAGAAAAGAAGTGTAATCCAGCACGGGGGGATCTTACTTGCCCAAAGCATTTACACCCCATCATTGCCTGGAATACTTGAACTTTCGGGTAAAAATCTGTGCCCGAAAAAGCTAGTTGAAACCATAGTTGATGAATGCAGAAATACTTTAGGTTGGACTTTTAATGCTTCAACATGGTCACCTGAAGAAGAAGCAAGAATACGACATTTTGTGGATCTTCGTTTTGCTAATAAAGACTGGAATAACAAAAGATAAAAAAGAAGCCCCGCAAATTTCTTTGCGGGGCCCAGCGGTTGAGGATTATCAGGATTACCAGGCTGAGGACAGTTTGATTTATTAAAACCAACTCCGCCCAACATTAATGTTCACTTTCATGAACAAACCTTCCCATCACACACCTCGAAGTATCTTTCTAATTTATAAAGCGTTTACTTCTGAGATAGTGGGCACAGGAACGATACTAGCAGATTTACCTGCTGGCAGTTTTTCGGCACCCTTAGGAGCTGCTTTAGGAGCGCTCTCTGGGGTAGCTACTTCGCAGCAATCATTCTTGTGCAATTTGGCACGAAGTTTGTCAAGAATGCTTACTTTGCATGGGTCGCATGCGTCAGCTTTCTTTTCGCACTTCACTACCTTAGGAGCTTCGCACTTTGGTGCGTCGCAGCAATCTTTCGCCAACTTGGCGCGAAGTTTGTCAAGAAGGCTTACTTTGCATGGGTCACATGCTTCAGCTTTCTTTTCGCACTTCACTACTTTAGGAGCTTCGCACTTTGGTGCGTCGCAATCATTCTTTTGTAGTTTAGCACGAAGTTTGTCAAGAATGCTTACCTTGCATGTAATTTGGCACGAAGTTTGTCAAGAATGCTTACCTTGCATGGATCGCATGCGTCAGCTTTCTTTTCGCACTTCACTACCTTAGGAGCTTCGCACTTTGGTGCGTCGCAGCAATCTTTCGCAAATCTTGCGCGAAGTTTGTCTAGCAAGCTTGGCTTGTCGCAACAGGTGCTATCACAAGAGCTTGTAGAAGTAACAGCAGGTGCAGCTGCAGGAGCAGCGTCAGCACCAGCAACCCATGCTGTGGTCAAAAGTAAAAAAGCAGCGTTCACGAATCAACACCTCCATATAGAGACATATTTATTAGCAACAAGCCCCATCCCAGCGAGACAATCCCGACCGAGCTTGTGGGCCTCTGCCTGCCCTGTTCCTCTTCCGTCTCTCAAAGTGAAGATCCTCGTTTATGTCTCTAAAAACTTAGATCTCGCACTTTACAACTATTCTTTCGGCACCTAATCTTTCCCGGCTTGAATAAGTTTCCCAAAAACTTTTTTCCCCCTATCTTCTATGTATTCCCCTTGCTTTTCCTACCTAGATTTACCAGTCACATAGTTAAAAAGCTTTAATACTACTCATTCGCCCCACTCTCACTTTTTTCAGCGTTTTGCTCTTACTCTTTTTACAACAATTTATGCTCCCTTTTTGGCCAAGGGTTTCGCCCTAATCGAATAAAGGAATTAGACTTATGGAAAATCCAATGATTGGCTTTTTGCCCTGGAGGCAGACAAGATAGTAGATGGCTAGGATTTGGTTCGGCTTTTTGCTTTCCGGGTGGATCGACCTAAAGCAATGCTTTTTGCTCTAAGTTTTATCTCAAAATGGGTTTAATTACCTATCTTACGATTTACTCATAATCGTTTTAGGCGTTATGCATTCACTTTTATAGATGAGGTGATTTTTTATAGCAGCGAAATGAATTGCCCAAACACTCTATCTTTAATTTGATTGATTTCACGAATTGGAATTCGCTCGCAATTTAATTACCGTAAAAGATCCCAGACAAGATGCAAAGTGACAAAAAGGCATAATAAGTAAATCGAATCATCTCTTTCCTTCTTCATTTCTTTAGGGATTACAGTAACTTTCAACTAATACTTTTTATCGGCATTATTTTGATCGAGCTTGCGCATAATTAGGATGATTCTGATTGGCGAGTTTAGGCAAGATACGATTACATCCTTGTTAATAACTGCCAAATAGTTAAACTCCCTTACAATGAAGTAAGGCACACTATGAAGAAACGTGTCACCTTTTACTTTGCATTTATAACTTCGATTTTAAAAGGAAGTGCTTTTTGTCCGCTTCAAAGAAATGGGTTTTGCTGGCGCACGATACCGAACTTTGTACAAGCCTTGCAAAAAAAACCAAGATATCGCCTGTTATTGCACAGCTTCTTATTAATCGTGGGATTGATTCGCCTGAAAACGCATATCGTTTTCTTAACCCTGTTTTAAAAGGGTTGCACGATCCAGCTCTTTTGCCTGGCGCTTTAGATGCTGCAACACTCATTTTGCAAGCTTTAAAGACAGGCAAGGTTATATGCGTCTACGGGGATTATGATGCCGATGGCATTTCCGGGACCGCTATCCTTATTAGGTTACTTCGCATTCTTGGAGGTAACCCCAGATTTTATGTACCAAAGCGTCTTGAAGAGGGCTACGGGCTGAATTCCAACGCGCTTCAATCTCTTGCCCGCTCAGGCGTTCAGCAAGTCATTACTGTCGATTGTGGGATCGCAAGCATCGAAGAAGCGAAAATAGCTAAATCCTTAAACATTGAATTGATTATCACCGACCATCATGAAATGAAGGCCACAATTCCCGAAGCGGCGGCAGTCGTTCATCCGCGCCTGCCTGGGGGCACCTACCCTTTCGGCGAGCTTTCGGGTTCTGCGGTAGCATTAAAGCTTGCATGGATGATTGCTGTACTCCATAGCGGAAATTCCAAAGTTGAAGGTTTCCTCAGAGATTTCTTGGTCGAGGCCATAAGCCTAGCTTCTCTTGGCATTGTTGCTGATGTTGTACCTTTACTTGATGAAAATCGAATTCTAGTACGCAGTGGATTGGAAAGGCTCACAAAGTCTGCCAACTTTGGACTTCAGGCAATGGTCAAGGAAAGTAACCTCAATGAAAAAAGAAAACTGAATTCCACTGATATCGGGTTCAATTTAGCTCCTAAGTTAAATGCTGCAGGTCGAATTGGATGCGCACAACTTGTGGTTGACCTCTTGATCACCAACCGCATGGATCAAGCCAGAGAAATAGCACTTTTCCTTTCTGATCAAAACAAACAACGACAAAAAATTGAAAGGCAAATTCTTACTGAAGCCAAGGAACTTGCAGAATCCGAAGAATTCCTGCATGATCCTTTCCTAGTTCTCGCTGGAACCACATGGCATCCTGGCATTGTCGGAGTGGTTGCTGGCAGACTTACCGAAGAATTTGGCAAACCCTGTATCGTTCTGGCCCCCCCAGTTACCTCTTCTGCAACTTCCGATACTTCAACCGAAGAAGAGCCTCTTCAAGTGTCCCCAACCATTTGGTCTGGTTCTGGAAGATCTGGCGGCATGGTCAAACTTCATGAACTTCTTGCAGAATGCGAATCGCTTGTAGTGCGTGCGGGTGGCCATGCCGCTGCTGCTGGTCTACAAATTGAAAAAGATAAAATACCCTTACTTCGTCAAAAGCTTTGCCAACTTGTAAAAGAAAAATACCCCACCGGGATCAAGCCTGCGAAATTGATTTTGGATGCAGAGGTGCCCTTATCGGCTTTGACTCATTCTTTAGTAAAGGAACTCGATCAACTTGAGCCTTACGGCATGGGGAATAAAAAACCAATCTACCTCGCCACAAATCTTATTGTCGAAAAAGAGCCTACTCTTGTTGGCACGGACGGCCTGCACCTTCGTTTCCAAGTTTCACAAGCTGGTGTTAAACTTTGGGCCATTGCTTTTCGTATGGGCAAAAGAAAAGAAGAGTTAATGTCTAATGGTGGAGCTATCTCCTTAGCTTTTACACCCAAGCTTAATGAATGGAACGGCTTTACATCGGTCAGCCTTGAAGTGGTTGATTTTCAACCTTTGCAAAACCCAGACCTCGAATAGAGACAAACCATGCAACTGCATTTGCAAGGCCATCGTGGCGCAAGGGGTAACAGGCCTGAAAATACTTTTTCCTCCATCGAATTTGCTATCGATTGTTTGGTGGATTCCATCGAAACCGATCTGCATCTTTGCGCTGACGAACAAGTAGTATTATTTCACGACAATTTTTTTTCACTGCCACAATCGAATCACCATTTCCAGATCAACGAATTTAATCTTCAAGCATTGCAGGCTGTTTTCAAAAATGTTCCATCAAAAAACGAAAGATTCCCACTACAAGAATTTATCATCGGTCCGCTCTCTGCCATTTACTGCAAACAGCACAATTTGAATTGCTGGGCGCCACCCACCTTGGATCAATTCTTTGACTTTGTCGATTTCTATGCAGGCGAAGAAGGGATGACCTGTGGAAAAACGATTGCGCAGCAAAAAGCTGCAGCCTTATTTTCCTTTGATTTGGAAATAAAGCAGCTTCCTTTTCTGCAGTGTAAAAGCGAAATCATTCTGCGAATTATTAAGGAACAAATAGCTAATCGAAAATCACAAAACCGCATCATCATAAGATCTTTTGATCACACTATTTTAAAGCAGGCTAAAAAACTTTTACCTGATTGCACTCTGGGTTTGCTCGCTGATGGAACAATTCAAGTAGATATAATTCGAGAAATGATCGAGACAGGGGCTTCGTTATTCTGCCCGAAATTTGACACTTTAAATAAAGAAATCATTCTTGAAATGCATAGGAATCAATTCAAGATATTACCTTGGACCGCAAATAATCCCGCTGAATGGGATAAACTTCAATATCTGGGAGTCGATGGAATCACCACGGATTTCCCGGACGCATTCCGACTTTGGCAGAGTTCTCAAACTGAAAAAAGATAACCCTTGCTGGTAAGGGTTACCTCTTTCTATGTATTGTTTGTTCAACTTTGGGTTGTTAATCCATGGCAGAACAAAACATTATTATCGACGGAAGCTAAGGAGTGATTTCCTACGGGAGTTAGAAGAATCCATGGATTCTACTTCCTTAGGTGCTTCTGCGGTCTTTTTTTCCGTGGTAGAAACTGGAGTGGAAGGAACCATTGCTACAGAACCACCGCTTGACCTGCCTCTACGGAACAATTTCCCACTTGATGAAGCGGAACAATTGCCTGATTCGCAAGAACTTGCGACCGAAGAAGAACTCGAAGCGGAGCATACGCCACCTGCGCACTCAGCACCCGCAACCGCTGAACCCAAACCTATTGCAAGAATAAAACTAATCATCAAAACCTCCTGAAAAACAAAAGACCTTTTTAAAGATCTTCCAAAACAATTCCAGATTAGGTTTCTTCCCTGAAACGCTATTGAACAATCCCTGGAACAAAAAAACAAACTACCCCTTCTTGAAGGAGCAAACCTTTGCTATTCAATTGATAACCGTTTGGATTCCATTCCAAGAGTTGGCAGTATCGATGCATATCGATTTGGTGATGTTAGAAGGGTAAAAAGTGAATGGCAACAAGAATAGGTAGATTTTGACGATTTTTCTGATTGTAGCAATTTTTAGATTTAGGCAAAGTGTTACGGGGACTAGGTTAATAATTTATTTCCCACTTTTAAGAATTATTCAGCTTTTTTACCCTTTTGTGTACAAAAGAACACTAATCACACCTATATTTCGTCCGTAGTTTGAGTTTTGCAAAATGGTTAGGCTTTTTCAATTATTAGGACTTTTGTGATGCCGTTCTTTTCTTGGTTATAAAGAAACCCTGACTTCATTTAGGTATTTACATTATAATGACGAATTGTCTAATATGGAGATGGAGGTCCTATTTATGAATTTACTTCAAAAACCCACTTATTGGGTAGCCACTGCTATCACTTTGGCGCTTTTGGCACTCGGCTTAAATTCCCGTTCTCCAGATCTTGTAACTTTAAGGGTTAACCTTTTAGTTATAGGGTTTATTCTTGCCCTTGCTGCTTTTAGCATTGCCCTCTCGCAAAGGCTTCATGATGAAACCTCGAATGGCACTCTATCCCTTACGACTTTTGGTCTATCCTTAGCGCTTTTAATTATAACCAATTCCATGGATCCGAGTTGGGACTCCCTTATTCTGGCAGGTTCGATTTTTACCGCAGTCTCCTTATTTTTGGGAATCTTCGTTTTGTTGCCTCTCTTGGCTAAAAAAACCACCGCTATCTGTTTTGTGTTATTTCACTTTGCAAGCATCATCACGGCAGTAACTTCAATCGAGCCACCCAATGCACCGGCTTCTTGGCTTGCCACCAATCTTTGGGCATACTACTTCAGGCATTATTTAACCTTTGCTTATTTGAATAATGCTTACCATTTTTACTCTCCGGAACCTGGTCCCCCTGTTCTACTTTGGTCCAAGATCCAATATGAGGATGGTACTTTTCGTTGGTTTAAAATACCCAATCGAACTGAAAGCCCGATTCAAATGCATTATCAGCGCATGCTTTCGGTCACAGAAAGCACGAACGTTGCAAGTAGTCGGACTCCAGACAATTGGGAAGAGAAACTACAAAGGCGAAATCTTGCGGGTTTGGCAAACCAACCACAGATCACCCCCCTTAGCAGATCTATGTCACAATCTTATATGTTTAAGGAACCTGCAGATTATTCAAAAAGAATGCTCTCATCCTATGCCCTTTATCTAACGAAAAAATTGGCTCATCCCGCAGATAAACCTAGCAGCAACGGCGACAACATTAAAATTTACAGGGTCGCCCATAGCATCATTACCCCCACAGATATGTCTCGAGGGGAAAACGCCTTGGATCCAACTTTGTATTACCCATATTTCATGGGAAGCTTTGATAAAAATGGCAATCTAATAGATCCAAACGATGCCTTTTTGTATTTCTTGCTTCCCATAACACGTAACGCTAATCCTAATGAACCTTCAGTATTGAACCATTCTCTTGATATTCATGCTGGAGATGTAAAAATCGTGCCTGCAAAGGAAGGCGGCAACTAATGAGCACTGGAAAACATTCTGTTTTTGATCGGCCTGCTGCTTCGTCTGCAATTGGAAATCCAAGTAAAGCCAACTTGGAAGATTCAGAAGGGTGGCTTAAACAATTCGACCGGTTTTGGTTTACGCCTGTTGCACCTAATGCCATTGGGTTAATTCGGCTTATAACCGGGTGTTTAATTTTCTATATCACCTTGTGCTACAGTTTTGAATTATTAGCTTTTGTTGGCCCCGAAGGGATAGTCAATCAGGGCCTTGCGGATCAATTCAGAAAAGATACGCCCATGTACGTAATGGCGCCTGAGTGGTCTGAAATCACGATTGAAATCACGAAATCAAATCTTAGCTGGTCTGTGTTTTATCATGCCACAAATCCTGTTTGGATCTGGGCTTTTCACCTTGGTTTCTTAGCTGCGAATTTTTTCATGGCTGTGGGTTTTTTTTCTAGGACAAATGCGATTATTTCATGGATAGGGGCATTGGCTTATATCCATAGGGCACCATCCGGACTTTTCGGAATGGATGCGATGATAATCATTCTGCTTTTTTACATGATTATTGCACCGGGCGGAGAGATTTATTCGCTTGATCATTATTTTCAAAAACTGCGCAGAAAAAAAGCGGGCGACCCCAATTGGAACGAACCCCCTAAACCTTTGATCCTCTCTAATTTCGTTACCCGAATGATTCAGATTCATTTCTGCATCATTTACCTTGCTGCAGCAACCTCAAAACTTCAAGGCTCTTCTTGGTGGAATGGGACTGCTCTTTGGGGAGTTTTAGCTAACTATTCTTTTAACCCCATGCACATACCTTTTTACACCTCATTGCTGGTTTTCCTTACAAAGCATAAAGTGCTTTGGGAAGTCGTCATGACTACAGGGTGCGTTTACACCATTGTGCTTGAAACTTCTTTTCCCTTTTTAGTTTGGAATCACAAATTGAAGTGGATCATGATTTGTGGATCTATCATGCTTCATACTGGAATAGGGCTATTGATGGGCTTAACCACTTTCAGCTTGTGCATGATAACAATGGTATTAGCATTTGTTCCGGCTGCATTTATTAAAAACTTAATTGATCGTTACGGAATAGGGCAATTCAAGCGCTCTTCCATTTAGCATGTTTTTAGGCCATTAACTTACGATTCCGTATATGCAACCCTTCTTTTTCTAATTCCTTAAGATTTTCAGCCTATCTGTCGATATTAAAGGAAGCCGTTATTTCTGACAGTGTCAGAACAAACGCTTTCTTTCCAATGGACATGATAATGGCCCTTTTGCGGAAAATTACTGGCTCCTCCGCTTCCGCTAGTTTGCTGGCGTTTTATTGCATTATTTGCACTTCGCTTATCAATGCTGCACCGCCAACAGACACCTATTATTCCAGAGATGCTTCTTTTATAATTCCGTTTTCTTCCAACCCCGCTGACTCGAAGATTCAAAAAATCTTGCTTCATGTTTCTGAAGATTTTGGCAAAACTTACGCCCATGTAGGCACCGCGCTTCCTACCCAAAAACAATTCCTTTTCCGGGCCCAAAAAGATGGTTGGTATTGGTTCTCCGTACAAAGCCAGGAAATTGATGGCAGAATGGTCCCTGCAAATATCAACATCGCGCAACCCTCCTTAAAAGTGTGCATCGATAGTACTCCACCTTCGGTTGTTCTTCGGGGCGTTTTCAAAGATGGTTCCGCTTCCATCGATTGGGATCTACGCGATGAAACCTTAGATCTTTCCAGCATGAGACTCGAATTTAGGAATTCTGATGGCAAGGATTGGGTGCCTTTATCTGCCCAACAAATTGCTCAGGGGCAGCATGTTTGGAACCCAGGTACTTCTGGAAATATTGAAGTCCATCTCACAATAAGAGATAAGTGCGGAAACTTTGGTGAAAGTTCTATCGTGATTCAACCAAATGGTACAAGGGCTGGAAGTACAACCCAGGAAAATGGATCGGGCAAGGGCAATATATCCATGGTTAAGAGCAGGCGGTTCCAGCTTAATTATAAAATTGACGACGTAGGCCCCTCGGATATTTCCCGAGTGGAAGTTTATGTAACTCGCGATGGCGGCAAAGTTTGGCGCAAGTATGATCAGGATGCGCCCAAACTTCCCCCGTGCATTGTTGATGTACCCGAAGAAGGCCGTTATGGATTTACTCTTGTTGCCCGAAGTGGGGTAGACCTAGGCGAGCATCCACCAAAATCTGGTGATCTTCCACAATTCTGGGTTGAAGTTGATGAAACTAAACCTTTGGTTAAACTCATTGGTGTTGATGTTGGTCGGGGCATCGATCAAGGAAACCTCAGCGTAACATGGACTGCTTCTGATAAATACTTAGGACCAAATCCTGTAAATATTTCTTATGCAAGAACTCCAGAAGGCCCTTGGGTTGTTGCTGTCCCAAATCTTCCTAATACGGGAAGATATGTATGGCGTATGCCAGGCGAAGGGCTGCCTTATCAATTTTTTATCAGGGTTGAAGCTTCAGACCTTGCAGGAAATATTGGATCTGCTGAAACTACTGGTGCAGTGAAAGTTGATTTATCCACACCCAAGGCCAGAGTCACTGGCGTGGATGTTTCACCCGTAGGTGGTGGTGGCTATACTCCACCTGCAAGCCCTACCAATCAAGATATCCCTGCGGTACCATCTCCAAAACCAGCTTCTTCTTTTCCAAATACACCTTCCAGCACTATTCCAAGTAACAATGGTAGTGCACCTGCAAGCCCAACTTCTTTCCCAGGGCTTGGTTCTGAAGGTATGCCAACTTTTCCAACAAATCCAGTTCGACCAAAATAGTCTCGATTTTCCCACGCCACAAAGTAGCATGAATATCATGAACCGATATTCAGTTGGGGAATTTAATGGAAGTTGAACAGTTCCTAAAAGATCAGGCAAAACTTCAATTGCAACCAGTTTATGTAATCACTGGTTCCGAAGACTACCTCCATAGAAAAGCAGGAAAAGCGTTAAAACAGCAAATTCTTGCTGGTAATGAAGACCTCGGTTTGGCCTCGTTCGTGGGGGATAAGACTTCGTTTGCAGAAGTAAGGGAAGAGCTAACTACGCTTTCATTTTTTGGTGGCAAAAGGCTCGCATGGGTTGAACAGGCAGATGATTTTGTAAGCAAAAATAGACCAGCCCTCGAAAAATATTTCCAGGCACCCAGTTCCAATGGCGTACTCATCCTTGAAACTTCTTCATGGCCTTCCAACACCAAATTATCAAAAATGCTTGCAAAGGAAGCTTTAATTACTTGTGAAGCGCCCTCCCGAAAAGAAACCCTTGTAGCATGGTGCATTGCACAGGGGAAAAACATCCATGATAAACCACTCGCAAACGATGCTGCAAACCTACTGGTAGAATTAATTGGCCCCGACTTAGGCAGACTCGATCAAGAAATCGCCAAGCTCGCCTGTTATGCTGCAGACAATCCAAAAATAAATGCCAAGGATGTTGATATGCTGGTTGGCCAAGGGCATGTTGAAAAGGTTTGGGTTCTGTTTGATCATATTGGACAAGGAAACCAAAGGGCTGCGTTTCAATTATTGTTTGAGTTATTCGAACAAGGCGAAGAACCCATGAAGCTTCTTGGGGCATTTAGTTCACACCTCCGAAAGTTGGCCTACGCTGGAAGATTTGCAATGCAAGAAAAACCCATGGCATTCGCATTGGAAAAAGCTGGGTTTTTCAGTTTCACGAAAACTAGCGCTGAAGCTCAACTTCGGAAAATCGGACGCAAAAAAATCAATAAGGTTTTAACCTGGCTCATTGAAACAGATACAGGAATGAAAGGGGGCAGCCAAATCCCTCCTAAAACACTTATGGAAAGATTACTTGCTATGCTTTGCTCCAAATAATCCCATTTCAAGGAACAAATCAATGACCCAATCTAGTAACAAAAAAACCAGAATCCTAATCACCATGGGTGATGTCGCAGGGGTCGGCCCCGAAATCATTGTAAAAGCATGGGACGAAATTCTTGCTTTTTGCGACCCAGTGGTAGTGGGTGATCCGGTATGGCTAGAAAAAGCCATTCATCTACTCAACAAAAACACAAAAGTTCAGACCATCAACGAACCAGAGCAGGCCACGCCACAACCAAATCTAATAAGTTGCACCAAAATCAAAACAGCAGATTTATCTACTGTTAAAATATGCAATGTAAACGCCTCTGCGGGTAAGGCTGCCCATGATTATCTGATACAAGCAATTGATTGGGCACTTGAAAACCGAGCTGGTGCGATAGTTACCGCACCGCTCCACAAAGAGCTCGATTACACAGGACACACCGAAATATTGGCACCCAGAACCAAAGCCCAAGAGCATGTAATGATTTTGGCACTTCCAGAATTGGCAGTGGCCCATGTTACATTGCACCTTGCACTAAGAAATGTTTTTGATGAACTTAGCATCGAAAGAATTGTCGCTAGGGCTCAACTCCTAGAAAATCTACTCACTAAAGTTTTAGGCCGCACACCTCGCATTGCGATTGCTGCACTCAATCCACATGGCAGCGATGGCGGGCTCTTTGGTAACGAGGAGCAAACGATCATCCAACCTGCAGCAATTCTTTGCAAGCAACAAGGGATGACTGTTTCGGGGCCAATCCCATCTGACACTTTATTTTTAAGAGCAAGCCAAGGAGAATTTGATGGGGTGGTTGCCATGTACCATGATCAAGGCCACATAGCTTTAAAACTTCTAGGCCAACGCAGAGCTGTTAACATTACTGCTGGTTTGCCGATTATTCGAACCAGTGTTGCCCACGGCACGGCTTACGACATCGCCTGGAAAGGAATGGCGGACGAAAGCAGCTTGGTGTCGGCAGCGAAATGGGCTGTTAAACTAAGTTCATAAGAAGAAATTTTAATCTACTTATCATATTTCGATATTTCTGAAATAAAGCAGATTTTAAGCTTGAGCTTTAATAAAAAAATGCAAAATTATTTTACAACTAGGAAACCTTTGCAATGTTTAAGGGTTTAATAGGTATGGTGACTTAAATTGGGGCGAGTAAGCCCTGAAATCACCAGCCTTGGGAGTTTTTCCAAGGTAGGGCTTTGTTCGTTTAAAGGGAGTATTTCATTATGTTTCGTCGTATGTTTTTAGCTGCTGCTGCATTTGTTTTTGTTTCTTTTGGTGTTATTGCTGGCGAACACAAGGGCGCAATCACCAAGTATGAAGCTGGCACCAGCCTCACCATCAAAGTTAAGAAGGAAGAAAAGACCCTGAAAATCGCTAAAGATGCCAAAGTTGATGAGGCAATAGCTAAGGAGCTTGACAAAATTGGTAAAAAAGGTGTTCCTGCCATTGTAATCACCAATGACAAAGACGAAGTAACCGAAATCAAAGTTGGCGAAAAGAAACCCAAGTAATTCGGCACTGTTTATTAAAAAGAAGCCCGACTGTTAATCCAGCCGGGCTTTTTATTTAAATTAAACGCTTTCACTATTGATTTCGAACCCTGTAATGATAATATTCTAGTTTACGCAATAGGTTTATGGACCAAGAAAGGCTTATGTTAGCCTGACGGAGGTCGGTGGAGAACTATATGTCGATCACTAAGGAACGCAAGTCTCAGCTCATTGAAAAGTATTGCCGCAAGGCGACGGATACCGGGTCACCGGAAGTCCAAATTGCTTTGTTGACCCAACGGATCAACGAGCTACACGAGCACCTGCGCAGCCACAAGAAGGATCATGCCAGTCGCCGCGGTTTGTTGATGATGGTCAGCAAGCGGTCTGGATTGCTTTCCTACTTGCGAAGTAAGGATCACGAAAGCTACACCACATTGATCGGCAGCCTGGGCCTTCGCAAATAAAGTAGGCCAAGTAGTCTAATTATTAAGACCACTTTAATTCCATTGGGGAATTCAGGTAAAGCTGTTCATTTTCCGGTTGTTCCCTTGGTCAGGAATTTTGTTAGGGAACATGCAAGTTGGATAGTAGGTTTTGTAATCTGAAGAAAAAGCCGAAAGTTTCCTTCTCAAGAAGGATTCTCAATTCTATTTTCACCAGCAATTTCCCCATAAACTCTGTTCTAGTTCCGCTTAATACATTTCCATTGTTGGCTTCCGCCAAGTGAAAATGTTGGAGGTTTTATTCATATGCAGGCAATTCGTGTAGAAAAACAATTGGGCGCTCACACTCTTATCCTTGAAACAGGAAAACTTGCAAAGCAAGCTCATGGTGCGGTTATCGTTCGTTATGCAGATACTATGACACTCTCCACCGTTGTGGAAGGCTCCGCTGAATCAACCAAAGATTATTTCCCTCTCGTTGTTGATTATCGCGAAAAAACTTATGCCGCTGGTAAATTCCCTGGCGGGTTCATGAAGCGTGAAGGCAGACCAACCACTAAAGAAATCCTTACTTCCCGCTTGATCGACAGGCCTATCAGACCCCTTTTCCCCGCCGACTACATGCGCGAAGTTCAGATCATGGCTAGCACCCTTTCTTGCGATCGTGAT
>JAPLNF010000263.1 GCA_026692965.1 Planctomycetota bacterium | reverse complement strand
AAGGCAATGAAGTCTTGAAATCACGGATTCCTTTCCCCACCAACTTCGGTATCAATGGTGGCGCAATAACTCAAAATGATCGCGTTCTTGTAAGCATTACAACACTCAACAAAATCATGGAGTTTAACTTCAATGGCCAATCTACCTGGGAATCAACCATAACAATGCCAGGAATCCCTACTAAACTTCCAAATGGGAATGTAGTGGCACCAAGTTTAAACGGATCAAAAATTGTTGAAATCCAAATGGATGGCAAGATAATATACGAAAGTGCAGCAAATTCTTATCGCTCGATTAAAGTAGGTAAAGCCCCATGACAAATAAATTCAGAAATGTTGAGCAACTTCAGTTTTTTCAAATACTAAGCACCCTTGCAATAAGCTTAAGTATCTTCATTTATTGCACTCTACCCCGCCCAATCCTTGCACTTGAAAATGAAGACTCCCTAGAAACCGATACGGTTTATCTGACAAAGGCTGGATTCTCTCTTGCACCTAGCGATCTGGGAAACTGGCTTAATCGAAAATCAAAAGGCACATTCACCGAAACTGAAATCGTAAAAGCCCTGGCGGATCTTTCATCTTCTTCAAGAGAAATTCAAACTCAAGGAATAATGGCTTTGACCTCAATGGGGCCGACCGGAAGGCCAGCATTAAGAAATCTGGAAAACTCTTCCGAAGGTACAGTAAAAACACTCGCAAAAAACTGTTTAGATATGGTGGGCACACAATCCAGCAGAACCGAAATCGCAGTAATTCGAACCTTGGCCGCAAGTTCAACCGAGTTAGCAATACGAGGTATACTTGAGGTATTCCCTGTCCTAGACGAAGAGGCAACATGGGACTTTGCCAGAAAAACCCTCTTCGAATTAACATGGAAGAAAGGGGCACCAGACGCATTAATTATTGATGCGCTTTCATCGACTTCAAAAACGCAAAGAATTCTGGCATGGGAAATGCTGATTCCTGCTCAGAAACTTCTGCCAAAAAATCTGCTTCAAAAAAGCATTAAAGATGAATCTCCCGAAGTGAGGTTTTTAATTGCCTCAACCTTGTCTCGCAATCTGGATTCATTAGGCATCGAGTTGCTGATTGAGTTACTCCCGATCCTTCCTGAAAACAAAGCTCAAGAAGCAGAAGATCTTTTGCTTGAAATCGCAGGAGATCTTGCACCGCAAGAATTGATAAAGAATAAGGGAACTCCTAAGGGGAATGCTGCGATCTGGAAAAAATGGTGGACGGAAATCAATGGAGAAAAATTGCTACCAGAATTCACGCAAAAAACACCCACCCCAGAAGATCAAAGGAAAATCAAAGACTTAATCAGGGAGTTGGGCGATGACAACTTCGAAACTCGCGAGAAAGCTTCGATGAAAATAAAGGCTCTAGGCGACCTTGTCGTACCCTCGCTTAGATCACTCACTAATTCCATGGATGTTGAAATTAAAGGCAGAGCAAAAAGCCTTCTAGAAGAAATGGGAGAGTCTAAATCGAAACCGATTTCTCCATCCCTCGTAAGAATACTCGCCCTAAAAAAAACCAAAGGTTTGTTGCCCGCGCTACTGGCATACTTTCCTGTCGCAGAGTCGGATGAGCAATTCAATGAATTCCTCGAATCCGCAACCCTTTATGCCCGCCAACAATCGAGCCCTGATGCAGCAGTCTTAAATTCCCTTAATGCTGAAAACCCAAGGGTTAAACTAGCTTCCGGAATTCTACTTCTACCATTCGACGATACAAATTCCAAAGAAGCAATCAAAACCATCCTTGTGGATAAAAACCCTTGGATTCGAAATCGCATGGCTCTTGCCTTGGCAAATTTTGCGGACAAATCCGCCATCCCTATTTTGATAAATACTCTCGCAGATTTAAATCAGGAACAATCCTCGGATACCGAAACTTTTCTTTTCGAACTCGCAGGTACAAATCTCCCCACCGATCTTCCGGCTTCACCTTCGGACCGAAAAAAAACCAAAGAAGCATGGCTTGCTTGGTGGTCTAAAAATGCTGACAAAACATCGTTAACCAAAAGCCTTCTGGGAAACCTACAAGCTGTTTCCAAGGGCAACATTATCATTTCGAGTCTCGCCAACAATCAAGTTCTTGAATTGGATCGAAATGGCAAACCCCGCTGGACGATAACAGGGCTGTCTGGCCCCATGGATGCACAAGCTCTTCCTAATGGCCGCATTTTAATCACAGAACACCACAACATGAAAATCACTGAGCGCAGTACTAAAGGCGATATCCTTTGGACAAAAACCATTACCTCTAATCCTCTTAGTGCAACGAGGCTTCGCAGTGGCCTTACTTCCATCACCTGCAGAAATATGATCCTTGAAGTTGATCGATCAGGTAAAGAAATACTTAATTTACCAAGGCCTCAAAGTGACATCATGAGCGCTGAAAGGCTTAGAGATGGTTCTTACCTAGTTGCAACCAACCAAATGACTTTGTTGAAAATTGACCGCACAGGCAAAGAATCTAATATTGTCCGCTTGCCTTTGGGAGTCGCAAGCCACGCAAATGATATTCTTCAAGACGGTACAGTAATCCTACCCTTAACCTGGCATAACAAACTCCAAGAAGTTGATCCTTCAGGAAAAGTTGTTTTAGACATAACAGTCAACCAACCTACTGCTGCAGTAAGGTTACCCAATAAAAATATTCTCATCGCAACCCAAACTGTTCCATCCAAGCTGATCGAGTTTGATCGAACGGGAAAACAAATTTCTGAAAAACAGGCCCTTCACCCAGTGTTCAGGATTCGAACCAGATAAACAAACCAAGCCAGGAGGCTATTAAAATGCCGGTACGACAATTAGGGGCATTGATCTTGGCAGTGTTATTGCCCTTCGCCTTGGATAATACGACTGAGGATGAAAAAACTCTTGCAGATGCCGGTTTAAAATCAGATGGAAATTCATTGATTCAGTTTTTAGCCCGCCGCTCTGAAGATAAATTCGACCCCATTCAGATCAAGGACCTTATTGCAAAATTAGGTGATGACAATTTTGACACTAGGGAACAAACCTCTGCAACCTTGAATGCCATCGGAATCGCAGCCTTGCCTGATTTAAAAACAGCTTCTAAAAGTACGGATGTCGAAATATCTCGACGGGCAAAAGATTGCATCCAAAAAATCGAGGAGGGGTCGCGAAAATTTGTCGTGGCAGCATCAATTCGATTATTGGGCACAAAGAAACCTGAAGGCGCACTGCAAGCTTTGATAAGCTATTCACAGTTTTCGGAACTTGATCAAACCACCGAAGATTTAATCCACGCTATTACTGCCACTGGTTCAGAAAATGGAACCCCCTCAAAAATTATCCTTGATGCGATTCGAAGCGATAAACCTGTGGTTAAAACTCTTTGCGCAGAAGCATTAGCAAATATCAACCCAGATTTGTTTAAGAAAGAAGCCCTCTCACTGCTTAACTCAAATGAACCCCGAATGCGTTATAAAGTCTCCCTGGCTTTTGCCAAATTAGGCGACAAAAGATCGATCGAGCCACTCGTCAGCAGCTTTGGTTCTGTAAGCCAATGGGAATCCTCGCTACTCGATCATTTGCTTAGAAAGTTACTACCATCGAACCCGCCACCGGTCGGGCTTCCTCAACCTGAACTTCAAAAAGAATGGGCAAAGAGGACCACGGATATTTCCAAAATACCTGAAGCTCAGCTTGCCTTTAATGCCAAAAACATGGGGAAAACCCTCGTTGTTTTATTAGATGCAGGCAAAATCATTATGCTGGATTCGAGCAATAATATTCTTTGGAAAATCAATAACCTGCAATTCCCCTTGGATGCCCAAATTCTTCCTGATGAAAAAGTTCTGGTGGCAGAACATCAGGGAAACAAAGTTACTGAACGAAATAAAAACGGTGAAATAATTTGGGAAAAGAAAATTGATGGCCCATTAGCAGTACAAAAACTTGAAGATGGATCCATTTTTATCGCATCAAAATCTAATGTTGTTTTTGTCGATAAAAAAGGTAAAGAAATATCAGAATTTACTCCACCCAACAATGAACCAATCATGAAAGCAAACATTGCTTCCAATGGAGATATCTGCCTCGTCCTCAGCACCCCTCAAGGAAATGCAAAGTTTGTACGGTTCGATAAAAATAAAAAACCTATCGCCACTTACGATATTGATGTAAGAACCTCGGGCGGAAAAGTGGATATTCTTCCCAATGGTAATTCTCTCATTACTGAAGTTTATGGCAACAGGGTCATTGAATTTAACAACGAAGGGAAAGAAGTATGGCAATTTGAATGCGAGCAACCTGTGGCCGCTGTGCGATTGCCAAATGGAAACACACTTATTACATCAATGACTCAAATGAAAGCCCTAGAAATAGATCCGAAAGGCAAAGAAATCTGGTCTTACAAATCAAATACCAGAGTTACCCGAGCATTTAGACAATGAGTAAATGTTATCTGCAATCCTTGCTATTTTTGGTTCTTATCTGCAATGTTGCACAAGGAGGCTGGCCTGAAGACGAAGTGAATTATTGGGATGATATAATCATTAGAAAATCAGGTCTATCGACCAAACCCAAGGACGTTCATAACTGGCTGCAATCCAGAATCCCAAATGCAACAAACGGAATAAAAGCTTCAAAATGGGTTATTGATCTTGGAAACGAAAACTTTGAAGTTCGAGAGCAGGCCTCCAGAGAGTTGCTAAAACTTAACAATCTCGCAATATTTGAATTAAAAAAAGCGATCAAAAGTAAGGACATCGAAGTTGCCAAAAGGGCTTCAGACTGCCTTGAACAAATATCTCCACATGAATCAATTGCTCTCAAAACAGCGGTCATCCGACTATTGGGAAATTCAAATCCTGAATTAGTTTTCGAATACTTTATCAAAATAGCAGATACCCCAGAACTTGACCTCCTTACTTCCGAAGCATTGCTGGATGCTTTTAGTGTTACAATAAAATCAAACCCAACATTGGTACGAAAACTTGAGGATTTTGCTCAAACCAAAGATAACAAAAGCAAAATCCTTATTGCCCGGGTGCTTGCAATTGGAAACCCCAACGGGATTGCATTCAGGAAACTTTCAACTGACGACCAAGCTATCGTAAAAGCAAACGCACTCCTTGCACTCCTTCAAGAAAAAGACAAAAAGGCCATTGGGTTACTGATAACCTTATTACCTGAATTGAAAACCAATCAATTGATGCCGATTGCAGGTTTACTTAACGAATTGATTCAAGACCAAGCTTCCGAAAAGGAACTTGCGAAAGAAAAACCTTCTGCGGTAGAACTGCAAAAACTATTCGCTTCCGCATGGAAGAATAAAAACGCCTCAACTAATCTAAACGCATATACTTCCAATCAATTACAACCTAAGCGCCTCCTTGCATCTCTTGCGGAACCCAACCTCAGTGGAAAAATTTGTTCACTCAATCCAGATGGTTCCGTTAGCGAACTTTTTCGCAACAATACTTACGCTGACCTAGCTTGCGCAATCAATCACACACAGTTTTTTTTGATGGAACGATCCAGAGGTCACGTAATCATCAACAACCTTGGCGAAATTTACGAAAGAAGCGACCCTCTTATATCCACTTTTGGACTTGATACCGATGGCTTAGGAAAGAAGTTTATTCTGAATCGAAAAAATCTTTTAGTCCTCGATTACACCAACAAAATTATAGAAAGTATTGATGTCAATAATGATTGCCTGGCAGGCACCCGCTTAATCAATGGCGACTATGCAATTGTTTTTAAGGATAAATCTTTGCTTATTCTTGATGGAAAAAACCTTAAGAAGGAAAAAACAAAGATTTCATTAGGGGCGATTGAACCAACCCGCACTATTCTTGGGTATCAGATTCAGGGAACCCGGTCTGGTTCGATTTTAATACCTGAATTCGGAGGCAAAGCTATCAATGAATATGATGAGGCAGGCAAATTACTGAAAACCATTCAATTCAGCATAAATACTGGGAATTCCACTATTTATGGCCCTACTTTGACCATGAATACCAATGGGAATTTTTTGATAGGTACCCGACTAGGGCAAACCGTCACAGAATTAAACATGGATGGCAAAGAAATAAGAAACTGGGCCCTAGATTCTAAATTACACCGCATTTTTTCCCAACATTTGCGAATTATTTGGCCCGACTAAGCATTTTATAACCAATAGGGGCTGGGGCTTGATTTCTTCCACGAAAATACCATACTTAAATTAGCTTCGCTGGAGTGGTGGAATTGGCAGACACACCATCTTGAGGGGGTGGCGCCCGTAAGGGTATGTGGGTTCAAGTCCCACCTTCAGCACTGTTATTTTAGTAAGCCCGTTTTTAAACCCCTCGCTTTTCACATTCATTTCGTTTATTATTTTCTGGCAGACAGTTTTTTGTTTCCTTCTATTACTGGACTTATCTCCATGCTGATTCATGCCATTAAATCAGTTATAGTTTCTTTGACCCTTGCGTTGTTGACAACATCGACAGGCTTTGCTCAGGAAAACAGACAACCCGATATTATTTATGGCAGAAAATACGGCCTGGCCCTAACCATGGATGTTTTCAAGCCAACGGTAAAATCTAATCGAGCTGCCATCGTGATGATTGTTAGCGGTGGTTGGTTCTCGAACCCCGAGGCGATTAACCCAAAATCCACAAATCCATTTACAAGCCGTGGTTATCATGTATTTGCTGTGGTACATGGCAGCCAGCCAAAGTTTACTATCCCCGAAGCGATTGAAGACCTTCATCGTGCTACCAAATTCATAAGATCAAAAGCAAAAGAATATGACATTGACCCAGAGAAAATTGGGATTTCAGGTGGCTCTGCAGGCGGGCATCTTTCATTAATGATGGGGGTTGCAGGTAAAAAAGGTAGCGAATTAAATTTAAAAGACCAAGTCCAAGGATTTGCAAGCGGGGCAAACGCAGTCGCCTGCTTTTTCCCACCAACAGATTTCCTCAACTGGGGTGAAGAAGGTAAAGAACAATTAGGTAGGGGCCCTCAGGCAATCCCAAACATAATTGCACCATTTGATTTTGTAGTTTTCAATCAGCAAAAAAAACAGTTTGAACCTGTGGAAGATTCAATTGAAAGAAGAAAAATCGGTGCAGCTATTTCCCCTATCACTCACATCAGCAAACAATCTGCGCCATCTTTGCTCATTCATGGCGACCAAGACAAACTAGTTTCTATTCAACAAGCGGAATCTTTTGTAAAAAAAATGAAAGAGGCTGGCGCAATTGCAGAGCTAGACACTCGAAAAGGCGCAGGCCATGGCTGGGCCAATATGGACAAAGATCTTGAGAAATTCGCAGATTGGTTTGATCTGCACCTATTAAACAAAATGAAGTGATGACCTCTTAAAGCCATCACTTCATTTTATAACTAATTAAGCTTGAATATTTGTTATCCCACAAATACCCCGCCTGTGAACAACGGATCGTAAGCATAGAAATTATACAACTGGCCTTTTTGATATCTAAACACTTTAACTTCAGGTCCACCATTAGAGTAAGGCGCGGTTACAATTTCAGCTAGACCATCGTTATTGATATCCGCCATTGCTACTGACAATCCACCTGCAAAGTTAATATCGTAAGCAAAGAAGGTGTCGATCAAGCTAGTCCCGGAACCATTAAAGACCTTGACATGAGGACCGCCACCTGGGCCCGCTGCTACAACAATATCGCTTACAATATCGCCGTTGTAATCTCCGGCACCAACAAAGACACCTCGGTTAATGCCAGGATCAAAAGCGAAGAAGCTTGCAAGTACAACCTGAGTGCCTTGCGAAAGTTGGAACCCGCTGACTGCAAGAACATGGGGGCCACCACCAGGGCCAGCACCAACCACCACATCAGAATAGCCATCACCATTCAGATCACCCGAAGCAACACTAATGCCCCCGGTAAAGGCAGGATTGTAAGCAAAGAAACTAGCAATGTTGGAATAATTCTGGCCGCTAAAGACCTGAACATGGGGGCCGCCACCCTGCCCAGCACCAGTGATGATATCTGCATAGCCATCGCCATTCACATCACCGACTGCAACGAATATACCATCATTAAAGGCTGCATTGTAAGCATAAAAGCTGTGAACAAGTTGCAAGCTGGTTCCGTCATAAACATTTACCTGAGGGCCGCCCCCTGGGCCTGCTGCTACAACCACATCAGCAATTCCATCGCCGTTGACATCGCCCGAAGCTACGCGCACACCACCCATAAAAGATGGAGCAAAAGCAAAGAATTTGGTCGTTTCTTGAGTTAAAAGATTGTAGACGTTAACTTGTGGGCCGCCGCCTTCATTCGTGCCGGTAACTATCAAGTTGCTGGTTGCGGAAACAGCCTGATAAATCGTTGCCGTTGAGGAAGAAAAATATCTAGTGCTGGAACCATTAGGCGAGCCAAGATAGTTCGCAGTAATCGTATGACGACCACCTGCCAAAGTACTAGTGGGGCAAGTATACACACCATTAGCACTGGTACCATTTGGATTTGGAATAGGAACGCCGTTGTCCAAGAATTCAACATCCCCTCTATCTACTGGCAATACTATTGTATTACCACTGGGATCAGTAACCGTATAATTAACACTTGCGGTAAACGTAATGGTCGCAAGTCTATCTGCGGGATTTCTAGAAGACACAAGGCCAAGGGTCGTTATGTCAGTTGTTAAAATTTCCTCATTAAATACAGGTGAAAAAGCACTACGATTTACATTGCTATCACCAACATACTGGGCAACAATCCGATGTAAACCAACAGTGCTTATTGAAGTAAGAAAGGTTGCGGTAGTGGCTCCCGTGGCTGGATCTATAACGGTTGAACTCATAGTTTGTAAAGGTTGTTCTACGCCATCGATTAGGAATTGAACCTGGCCAGTTGCAGGGCCACCGGCGTATTGAGGAGTTACAATGGCGGTTATAGTCAAAGGCAGGTCTGTACCATAAATCTGACTATGGGCCAATATACTTATAGTCGGAGAAGAGGTATAACCAGTTCCACCATTTGTAATTGTAATTCCGGTTACAACACCAAATTTATTCAATTTTGCAGTGGCAACAGCTCCGGTTCCTCCCCCACCTGTAATTGTAACTGTTGGCTCTTCCGTATAGCCACTTCCTCCTTTCAATAAAGGTATCGATGTTATTGCACCGTCTGTAATTACCGGGGTGCCTGCAATTGCTAAGCCTGTCGTTGTAACAGCTATACTAGAACTCGATTTGTTAACGCTTTGAGCGATGATATTAGAATCACTGTCGCCAAAAATCCCCTGGCCAACAAACCTAGAAGTGATCACGTGGGGTGAACCATTGACACTTAGTGTGGTAGTAGTAAAGGTCGCAATGCCATAGGTTAAAGATGGGGTAGCTGCCGCACCAACACCGGCACCACCGGTGATTGTTACTGTGGGTGTGCCAGTGTATCCCCCACCGCCGTTTGTAACGGCAATTTCAGTTACAACGCCATTAACTACAGTAGCAATTGCGGTTGCACCAGTACCGCCACCACCTGTAATTGTTACTGTAGGCGAACTTGTGTACCCTGTACCGCCATTTGTCACTGTAATTATGTTTAAAACCCCAGCCACAGGAACTTGCCCTATAGAAACTCCTTGATCGAAGTAAGTTACAGTACCACTTGTGACCGTTCCTGTTAACGCAGATATGGTTGATGTAAAGGTAACAGATTCCCCATATTGAGTAAGGCTATCCACATCGCTGGAGGTCAATATATTTGTGGTAATTACACCAACACAAGTCAACGTAACATCGTTACCAGTTCCACCAACATAAGAAATTCGATAAGAAACGCTATCCCCTGAGGCGTCCAGAACCGTAACCAAAGAACCTTCTGCTTGACCACTAAAAAAACCAACCACAGGGTCTGATCCATCATTGCTGATGATGGTATAACTGTTTCCGCGAACTATTGGGTTGAAATTCAAGTTAACATGAAGCACAGGGCTGCCAGAAAGATCTACTGGCCCATTAACAGCAAGTTGATCATAAGCTGTGCCCGCAACCGTACCTGATGTATCTAGATCAAAGGAAAATACACCGACAGAACTTTGCGCAATAAGTCCAGAGGTGGTAAGAACTGCAACATTGGAAGTTTGGGTTCCAGCGGTTACCATACCGTTTTGGCCTGCAGTCATGTTCAGAACACCAATTTTACCATTACCTGTGAGGGTACCGCTGGTGTTAACAAATACCGGTACATTATCTTGACCAAGTTGGTAGACAGTTCCTGAACCAACCACAGTACTTTTGTGAGTATTGCCACTACCCGAAATAATCAAATCGCCGGCACCCGTTTTTTGCAATGTTGAAGAACCACCACTAATATTACCTGAAAGAGTAAGGGTGTCTGTATCAACCCCCACATAAGCAACTTGGCTAGTTCCAGAAAGGTTAATGTTTCCCGCCCAAATTAGAAATGGATAATTTTCCTGCAACGCCACCATCTAATGCAAGGGTTGCGGAATTAACAGGTACCGAAGTAGAAACAGTAACTTGGCTGCTACCAGAAGCACCTGCACCTAAGTTACCAGGCGCCTGCACGATCAAAGTTCCTTCCTGAACCAAAACGGGAAGAGTTAAGCTATTTTGGGCAGTAGAAAGAATAACTGTTCCTGCACCATTTTTAACCAACTGGTTGTTTGGTTGTGTTGAGGAAGCCTGAACCGTTACAGTCGGAGCAGTTGTATAGCCGGTACCGCCATTTGTTACTGTAATTGCGGTTACTACTCCATTAACTACAGTAGCAGTAGCTGTTGCACCAGTACCAACTCCCCCAGTTCCAGTTATACTCACCGTAGGTACAGAGACGTATCCACTGCCGCCGGACAATACTGGTATTGATGTTAAAGCACCATTTAAAATTACGGGAGTACCAAGATTTACGGGGGTTTTATTAGTTCCAGAAGATTGAGTAATTTGGCCACTAACAATAAGCTCGCTTCCAATACCTACGCCAACTGATGCAGTCCCAGCAACCGAGATTGTACCACTCCAAGTATTTTGGCCAATGCTTTGCAAAGCACCAAAACCATTGTACCCAGTTCCTTGAATAGTCACATTATTTTTGATATCGAGTCCATAACCATCAACTTTAATTGACCCAGAGCCAGATAGTGCTGGAAGTGTTGGCGATATTTGCTGGGTAACATTAATGCTGGTTGCATTACCAAGTGCACCACTATTCTGAAGAATTAAATTTCCATTACTTACCAACCAACTTCCCTGGAAAGTCGAGGTGTTGTCATTATCTAAAATGAGATCCATGGCCCCACGTTTCTCTAGCTGAACGCCTGGGGCTGAAATTGTGATCGTGGGCGTGGTTATAGTAGGCGGGGAAGCGATAGTTATTATTGGTGTAGCGCTATAACCAGTACCGCCATTTGTCACTGTAATTGCGGTCACTACCCCGTTCTTTAAAGTTGTAGTGGCGGTAGCTCCAGTACCACTTGCATCGGTAATAGTAACTAATGGCGCAGTCAAATAACCGCTTGATCCAGACAACACCGGAATTGTAACAATTTTGCCAAGCGCACTTGATATTGTAGGCGTACCAGCGGTTGCGCCGCTGTAACCACTACCGCCATTAAGCATAGTAAAGCCGGTTACAGCGCCATTAGTTAATTTTGCGGTTGCAGTTGCGCCATTACCATTTCCACCTGAAATAGTAACTGTTGGAGCAGCCAAATAACCGCTTGAACCATCCAACAACTGAATCGCGGTAATTTCCCCCCCAACGATTGTAGGGGCACCAGCAGTTGCAGCAGTCGGCAAAGTACTGATTATTTGGCCGCTGATTTTTAATTCTGAATTTGGAGTTCCCCCAATGCTGGCATTTGTTTGAATATTAACATCGCCCTGCCATTGGACCTTATTAGGATTATTGTTTGGCGAAACAACCTGAAAAGCCCCAAGACCTTGTAATCCTGATGTACCTGCTGTGGGAATAGGACTCTGATCAGGTCCATTATTGGAAACAGTGTTTGGGTTTGCATTCTGTATTGTTAAATCGTATTGATCGCTAAAAACTAAATTCTGCCCACCATTAACCTCGTCGCCCAAAGTAAGTGCACCAGCAAGCTGCTGGCTCGTATTAGTCAGGTTATTTGGATCAACGAGAATCGCTGGCATTTCTCGCACAATAATATCTTTAGGATTACTGGAAGAGGCCAAACCTAGGCCAGTCGGGTTTTGAACATTCAGAAACCCATCAAAAACCACCACATCGCCACTAAAAGTATTCGGCTGAGTCAGCTCAACCGTGCCTGTACCCCATTTACGAAATCCTGCAGCCCCGCTGATAACCCCATTTATTTCTGTATAACTTGCATAATCTTGCCCAATACTAGGATCCCCAGTTGGATTTGCAATTGTGCTAGCCGTTAAATTAGCTGTTGCCGTTTCAGGTGTAGTTGCACCACCACCAGTAAAAGTTATTACCGGAGCACTCGTGTAACCATAACCCCCTGACAAAACTGGAACAGAGGTTATCACACCATTAACAAATGTAGGTGTACCAGCAACTGCCTGCCCAGGAGCCTGAATAGAAATCGTTGGCTGTGAAGTATAACCACTACCACCATTTGTAATAGTTATCGATGTCACAACTCCATTAACCATATTAGCAACCGCTGCCGCACCGGTGCCACCGCCGGCAGAAATACTAACAATTGGCGCCGTTGTATAGCCACTTCCCGCAGCAGAAACAGGAATTGAAATTATCCGACCACTAGCAATTCCAACCGAACCTGCCAATGCTTGACCGGGGGCTTGTATATTTACTGTAGGGGCTTGAGTATAACCAGAACCTGGATTTGTAATTTTAATTGCAGTAACAAAACCATTTAAAATGGTGGCAGTAGCAGTTGCATTTTTGCCCGAGGCAGTTAAACCGCCACCGGAAATTGTAACAATTGGGGCAGTAGTATAACCGCTACCCGCAGTAGCAACGGGAATTGCTGTAATCGTCCCAAGATTACTTCCTCCTGGCCCAAAATTAATTACTGGTGCTCCAGCAGTAGCTTGCCCAGGAGCCAACATTGTTACCGTCGGAGCCGAGGTATAACCTGTTCCGACATTATTAATGGTGATACTATTAATACTTCCGCCAGTCAAACCATATGCATCACCTAGGGTAGCAGACTGCGTAATTAATGAAGAATTAGAATTTAAAGTTACAGTTCCATCCCATTGATGAGGGGTAGCTAAAAGACCATCTCGACCATTAAGCTCCCCCATTGGGGTGGCTGCAGGGATTGTAACCGTATTTCCTGTGGAACCCCCTACAGCCGCAATTGTTGGGATATAGCCATCACCGCCATAAAGAACCAAATTTCTATTTGCAATCGTTGTCGTATTAAAGTTTTGAGATTGATTAGAATTATATCTATCTACACCTATCAATAAGGTTCCGCCATAAACTTCCACATTTGAATTTGTCAACACATCACCCAAACCAGAATTATCAGAAACAATCAAAAGACCTTGCTGAACTACAGTGGTCCCCGTGTATTGATTTGAAGATTCGAACACCAATATACCCAAGCCATCTTTTATAATCTTGTTATTGTTCACATCATTAATTAAAGTATAATTACCTGGGGTGGTACCACTTTTATTGCTACTGTTTTCAAGATCAGAATTCATGATTAACCAAGTTCCTTCTTGATTAACATTAATTAAAAATGCTGATCCTTCTGGGGCATTTGGGTTCCCCAAATTAATAGGCATGAAATTATAGTTTGCATTTGGAGTAGTTGTACCATCTGGATTAACAATATTTCGATTTGCCAATGCGACATTATAATTTGCCAAAATACTTGTTTGAATATTTAATGGCACCGCTGGCGTAGTCGAAATGTTGGTTATTGGATTTACAGGGCTGGAAGGATCTATCCCAAGGGTTCCCTGATTTGGCGCTGCAATCGTTATTTGACCGTTAAAAAAGAGCCCCGTTGAACCAGGCTGAGAACTGTAACCAGTGCCCGCATTTAGTACAGTAATTGAAGTAACACGTCCATTGGTAATATTTGCTTGAGCTGTTGCTCCAGTACCACCACCCGTTATAATTACATTTGGCACCGAAGTATATCCACTACCCTGAACCAGAACTGGAATAGTTACAATTCCACCCGTAGCGTTAACAACAACTGTTGCAGAATTTACAGTGGCTTGCACTCCTGTTGGAACCGCAGGATTGTACCAAGAGTATCCAGTTGTGCTAGCTCCTGGAAAAAACAACTCCGGATTATAAACTGTTGTAGGCGCAATTGTTAATGTGGTAAGAGGAGGGATTAAACCTGCTATATTAGCGGGGCCAAACTGAGGGTTATCACGACCATAAACGAAATAACCCGTACCATTAAAAACAATTGAATCAACATTAACCAAAGGATTTACTAAATTTTCCCCTGTCACGGTATCTCGTAAATATCCTGCCAAATTACCATTAGCGTCAGGAGACATATCATTAATCACATTGACTGTAACACCTCCTAATGTTCCAAAAGTCTTTGTGCCCGGTGTACTTTGAGTTATAGTTGGAAACACTAACGTGTCCCCATTATTAGGCAGGCTCACTTGACCAAATGTTGAAGCCCAGTTCTGTGCTAATGAGTTAGTACTATCAGTAGCCTGAGAATAACCCGCCATAAAAGAACTAAAGGTTGGATCCCCATTTTGACCAACCACGCTGCCATCCCACACTTTGGTGGCGCATTCAATTCGCTCTTCCAAGTTTTCAATATTAAGTTTTCGGGCACTTACGCCTTTGTTCGATTTCTTTAAACCAAACATCCTCTTGATCGATTCCAACTTCCAATTGAACATGTGAGGCTCCTGCCTTTAAAATAACTTTAGACAATCCATCCGGTTTATCTATCGGCAGAATAGCCCTCACAACTTTTACAAGTTGTATTTTCGTGCATATCGTTTTAATCTTTACGAGTTGATTAATCGGCAAAGTCTACCAACTGAACCAAGATGCCCCGTTTTGACCAGGGCCCCTGTTGTTAAATATGCGTTTTGGGTATTACCGTGGATTATCGATAATGAACGTGCAAGGAATGGCTTTTTTTTGTTCGTTTACCCACCAGAGCCCAAATTCGGGAATCGTTTTGACATTCCCCACTATTAAATGCAAAAGGTTAGTACCATCGATCATATCTAGGTCTTTTTTACTCATCTTGGGAAACGAAACCGGATGGGAATGATAAACCACCAGCATCTCTTCACCTTTTTGCCTTAACTCCTTTAACACATTCAACATACTTTCAGCAGAGGAAAGAAATTCAGTCTCGCTTTTAAGTGAATTTTCGAGCTTATAGACCGTGGAAACAACTCCGATTTTTTCGGTTTCCCTGGTCTCAAACCGCCCACCCAGCACCCCACAACACTCATTGGGGAGCTCTTCGATGGCATGATTTAGCATTTCATTTAGAAAACCTTCTGTAACCAAAAGCTGAAAAGGGATTGACATACTTCCTACGGT
>JAPLNF010000262.1 GCA_026692965.1 Planctomycetota bacterium | reverse complement strand
GCCGCCAATGTAATGAAGCATTGGGAAAGTTTTCAAGCAGGGCAGAAATGCAACTGTTTCAACACGGTTGAAATCAACAAACAAAAAGTTCGCAAGCAGATCATGAGTAAATCGCCAAGGGGTTATTTGCGAAATGTGCAGATCACCAATGAAAACAATATTTGGAAAATTGATTTTGATTTTGCAAGATTTCCATCCGCAGAAATGCTGAGAAAAATTCAAACACTTAGCCAGGAAGCCAAAGAGAAATACTTGGATTAAGAAAGACTATCGGAGCCCTTGGCCCACAGACTGGGGTGCCCCCAAGCTGATTCCGCCTTGTGATTGCTGGGACTGTTGTGGTTGCGCATAATATTGCTGAGGCTGGTTGTAAGATGCGGAAGGTGATGCGGGTCGAATTGAAGGGTTCGCATAATCTTCAGATGCAGGCTGGTTCGGTGAGGTGCCTCGATATACAGGCATGGGGGCTTCCAAAACAGGCTGACTAGGTGGGTATGTTTGTCGGGTTACGGCCAAGCTTTGGATGGTGGAAGACTCGTTGCCTCGGGGGCCATTAGAAGCAAGTAGTCCTGGCGCCTGGCCTGGTCGGTTGTTTCGAAGGTAAGCAATCCAGCGTTCTTCCAGTTCTTCAATGCTGTTAAATCGGTAATAAGCCTTAACTGCATTATCCCAGCCATAGTTCATTGCGTAAGCAACAAAAGCAAGAAAAGTTGGTCGTCCACCAAGCGAAACAAGATATTCGCTTACGGAAAACCCTTCAGCATAAAGGACCATCACATCATTGGGATATTTGGTCATGGTAAACAATCTTCGTAAAGGGATTTTTCTGCCTGGCGTGGAAAGAATATCTCTTGTCATGGAATCATGTCGTTGTTTTTCGAGATCATCTTCAGAAAGAACACAACCGCCTTCATCAGCCCAACGAGGTACGGGGGTGCGAAAATAATAAGCAAAAACGGTATGAGTAATTTCGTGAGGTAGAACGCTCACCAAGATTCGATCGAGTGGCCCCTCAACTTGCATCTCCTGGCTTAAAACCTGACCTTGATCAAACGCAAAGGAAGTAGCGCCACCAGCGCCATTTAATGAAATAAGCACCTTTACGGGGCAAGGCTCTGGCCAAGGGGTCATTTCCCTGCCTAGCCATTCCATTGCCTTTTGTTTTCGGTAATATTCAGCGTATTGACCCACTTGCTGGGCAATCTGGGGGTTTGGGGCGTTGATAATGAAGTTTTGCGTCCGATAGGATGCACCCATGGATAGAAACGAAAGCAAAATCAGAACTAAACCGTGTTTTGCTTTCATGTAATTTAAACCTCGTAATTGCATCCATTCCTTACATCGCAAGGATGAACGCAAAAATGAAGCCAAGTCGCATATAAATGTTTATCCATGTTTCAATTCAAGCTTAAATGCCATCATGATCACTGTTTACGGCAAGGCTTGTGCATTTTAACAGGGATTACACCCCCTTTGGGTTTGTAACAATTACAAAGTTTTGGATTGAAATTGTAAGAGTGAATAAAAAACCCCAGCTTGAAAAGCCGGGGTTCAATCGATCCAAATTTAAATGGTAGGCCTACTTTTTAAGAGGTGCTTTTTCTGGCTCGATAGCTCCGGTCGGGCCAAGTTTTTTAATCAGCGCGCCTGTCGCATTGTTATAGATGTAAATAATTCCAGCTTCGCCACCAGAAGCGACTATAGTGCCATCCACACTTGCCGCCAGTGCATAAAGAAAATCTTCTGCATTGGCAAAGGTTTTGACCGCGCCACCGGTATCAACATTCCAGATTCTCAAGGATTTATCACCACTGCATGTAATGAATGTCGGGGTGATTCCCACGAATTGCAACCTTGAAATCTGTTTGGTGTGGCCTGCAATGGTTCGGGCTTGTTCACCTTTTTCAAAGTCCCAAACTTTAATTGCGTTATCCGCACCCGCACTTGCAAGAAATTTTCCATCATTTTTCCAAGCCACATCCATTACATGATGTGTATGGCCTTCAAAAGATTTAACCGGCTTACCAGAGGGTACCTCAAAGATTTTAACAAACTTATCGGCACCGCAAGAAGCAAGCATCTTTCCATCTGGACTAAACGCAACACCAAAAGCAGTGTCACTATGTGCGCCCTTGATATCCAACAACTGTTTGCCTGTTGCGACATCAAAAATTTTAACTTCTCCATCTTCTGTAGCAGCGCCCCCAGCCGTTGCAAGCAACTTGCTGTCAGGCGAAAAAGTTAATGCAACGACCCGGTCTGCAAAGCCATCGATTCGTTTTACTTCAGCGCCTGTTGCAGCATCCCAAATCCGGACTTCTTGAAAACTTCCGCTAGCAAGCAATTTGCCATCAGGGCTAATTGCAAGAGATTCAACAATAGAAATATGCGAGGCTTTCGCAGGTTTGCCATCAGGGCTAACCAGATTCTTTGCTTCTAAATTTCGAACAAGCGCTCCGGTGTTGGCATCATAAACATGAACCATGTTGCCACGAGCTGCGATAAGGTTTGCTTTATCTTTAGTGATAACGATACCACGAACAGGGTAAACGGTAGCAGGGGGTAAAGAGACAACAACTTTAGGTTTAACTCTAGCAGCGCTAGGAGCTTTTGCGCCTTGATTAATCCAAAGTTTTAATAGGGCAAGTTCTTCTGGTGTTAAAGGTTCTTCGCTTTTAGGTGGCATGGAAGGGCGGGTTGTTTTGCCTGAAAGCTGATATATCAAGCTGTCTGCAGCTTTGCCTGCCACTAATGGAGTGCCCTTTTTTCCGCCTTTCATCAAGGCTTCGAAGGTTCCCATATCCAGTTTACCTTCTTTGATATTCCCGCTATGGCAAAAGTTACACTTCTTGACCAAAATCGGCTCGATATCTTTGTCATAGGTTACCGGTTCGGGTCGTTTAAGTTCAACAACATCAATCGGCTTAATGGGGGCTGATTTCTTAGGTTCATCGGCTGCCATTGCTGAACTAAAACCAAACAAGCACAATCCAATCGCTAATCGAAACATAATAAACCCCTTGTTAAAGGAAAGCCCTTACTTAACCACGCTGACATTCGCCTTAAGTTCTGCAATCACTTCGTCCTTGCCTATCATTTCTAGGCCCAGGCATGGCATCCGCAGCCACTTTTACTTTAATCTGAGTTGCCTCAGAATTGATTGCAAATTCTAAAGGTTCTATAACGATACCTTTTGCATTTGCCGGTATAACCACTTCGATCTTATAAGTTCCTTCGTAGTTATGAAGCCTTTTAACTTTGAGTTCAAGTTTTCCTTCAGCACCCGCTTTAACTTGGACTCCGGTATTAGTAACACTAAATTCGCCCAGTGCCTTGGGTAGAACCGTCAATTCCAGTGGTGTAATAACAGAAACAATGTTAACAGCAGCCTTTTGCTTCCCTGCGGCGTCCTTTGCAAAACCAAGATTAGTCTGCCCACGCAATAAGATGCTATAAACCCCTGGAGTTTGAGTTACAGGAACTGTTACGGGAATGGTCCCATCGTTCGCAGCAGGGGCAATACTGATAGCCTTGTTGTTGTTCACAAAGTTGGCAGGTAAATCCACCGGTTCAACTAAGATTGCAGCTTTCATCTCCGGGTCGCGCTTTACTATTACAACTTTAATCGTGCCTTTATCTCCCTGAACGATTTTGTTTTTATCAATCGTAGCTTTCATGGTCAGGAAATTTTTATCCCTTACTTCCGCAACAATCCCACGATCAACCCTACTGATTGCAACAATATTCTGATTGGCAACTAAGGGCCAGACAATGGAGACAGGAATCGCTTCACGGGTGATCTTTTTTCCATTCACAGTAGCAGTGCCGGTTATTTTTGGAATCGAAGTGGTTTCCGCGGCATTCTCTTCGCCGAGAATTACCAAGCTCGCACGATTCAGAGATTCATTTATCGTTAAAGGTTCCGCTTTGGTACCTGCTGGCAATCCTTCTGCGGTGACAACGATTTCGCCTTTAAAACCATCCTCACGAAAAGCAAAAACTGAAAGGTAATTCATGCCGCCTTTTGGGATTGTTAACACATCAGGTCGAAAATTGGAGGAGGGCATAACCACAAGGGTGAAGTCTTCGGCTGGAGGCGCCAACCTTAATTGGTAATGATGCCTAGCACCAAACAAATTAGAAGATTGCCTACTACCAACTAAAACTGAATAATCTCCATCTTCGGGGACATTGAATAAATAATTGCCTGGGTCGGTGGTGTTAGAACCAAGCTTAATGTTAAGCGGATCCTGCTTATCATCAAGTTCGACAACAGTACTTTTGCCATCCTTGCCAACAACTCTAAAAAACAAATCAGCTTGGGAACCCAAAGCTTCCCCAGTCAGTTTGATCAAGACTTTTTCGCTCTTCTTGGCACTAAAAGAATACCAATCCTTGTCGCCTCGTTTGTCGATTCTTCCGCAAACCAGACAAGGAGTTGCAATTTTTTGCGCCTTAGCAATGGTGTCGTTATCATCTTTTTCAGGTACAACCGAAACATCAGAAACCGTTGCAAGCACCGCGTTAGAGGATCCGGATGCGTTTTTTAATCTGGCTTCAAAAGCCTTATTCCAAAGCATCTGGGGGGAAATCTTCGTCGTGTATTTGGAATAAGACAATGCTCCGGTGGTGGGGCATGCAAGAGGAGCGTTTATTTTCTCCAAAATTACACCATCTACTTTTTGAGTTGGATCCAATTCGCCACCTGATAAATTCAAATTCCGCCCATAATAGGTTGCGGGAACGGTTTGCCCAGGTGTTACCGCATTCGGAAACACCGCATCAATCCAAGGGAAGGTACCAACCATCAGTCGGTAGAAATGGTCTGCTGAGCCTGCGTTGTAAGTGAATTGACAAACTCGGATGATATAGTCGCCATCGTTGGGAACGGTGAAATCTGCAAGAGCATCATTGCCATCATAATTCTTGCTCAAAGATAGTAATCGGTTTTCTGTGTCAAAGATTTCAACTTGTGGATTGCATTTGCTGTCTAAACTGGAGGCGAGGCAACTTGCAAGAATGCGCTGCCCTTTTTTTCCTTTAATGGAAAAGAAATCGACATCCGTTGGGGCGCTGATAACGCCGTTGACAACCGTATTAATTTCTATTTTTTGAGCTTCTGGAATATCGTTGTTAGGTTCTTTTTCACTAATTTCATTTAAGTCTGTTACTTGAAAAGCGCGGGAATTGCTTATGCCAGCTTTGCCTGAAATTCTAACATCATGAATACCTAAAGGCGTGTCGGCAGGAACAGTAACTTTGAATTTGATCAATTTTGGTGCAGCAGGGGGCGCTGGGGCTTTATCGCTCTTTTTCGGATCAGCTTTTTTGGGGTCTTCCTTTTTTACCTCTTCAAAAACAGGTTCAGCTTTAATTCCAGGATGGCTGAAAATCATCTTTTCCAAGCCTTCAAGATCAGTTCCTGCAAATAAAACTTCAACAGTTGTGCCAACTTTTGCCCCAGCAGGGCTTACCGAAAGCAATCGGGTTTGAGGCATTGCAGAATCGAGCATCTGGCCTATGGTTTTATCGGGCTGAACAAAAACCAAGGTAATCAAGCCAAGTGCACAAATCCTTAACGATAAAAGCAGATATTGCTTCATGAAACTCTCTCCCAATCAAAAATCCGGTAGTTATTCAGGCAAAAGACCTTAAGGCTGGCGTTTTCTTCGATTAATTCTCGATTCATCGCAAGGCGGGTAACTAATCTACAATCCCATCATAAATCGAATCTAGTGCTAGGTCAAGAAAAAGAACTGTGAATGAACAATCTTGACTTCCGTATCATTATTGCAGATAAAGACTTAATGGAATATCGGGGATTGGCGCAGATTGGCTAGCGCGCTTCCTTGGGGTGGAAGAGGTCGCAGGTTCAAATCCTGTATCCCCGACTATTTTCAAAATGAGAGCTCTTCTTCTTTACCGTTGAAGGGCTTTTTTATTGTAGGTACAAAAACTTGCATCATTAAGTCGATGTTTCAATTTGATTGCCTGAACACTTGTAAGCTGTCGCTCTTAAAATTGATATCATGTCGAAACTAAATCTGCTAAAATCCTTGTCTAATAGATGGTGAATCCGGAGTAAACGTATTGCAACTCAATCTCGCTTTAGATCAGAGTGATAAAAAGTAAAAGCCACATCGAACGCCCTAATCTCGATGAATTATTGGCCCAAATTATAGTGGAAGAAACTTGTTGCCAGCGTGCAAGATTAATGATTTTTACAGTAGATCGTAAAAAGTTCATTAACATTTCATAATATCTACGTTTTTGCAGTTTATTTTCAGAAACTTCACATTTCTGCTATGGATCAATCACTTCCTATCCATATTAATATGAGGGAATATTATTCTCTCTATTATTCACCCATGATCATAGAAGCGGTTGGATTCTTTAATGTTAACGACCTCGAAAACGCTATTAGAAAATATTTCGCTATTGGATCCCAATGCATGGGAAGAGTTTGTGAAAACATATTACCCAATCATTCATAAATGGGTACGGAAGTTCATTGATAACCGTGAAGATGCTGAAGACAAAATTCAGGATATCTTTATGGCGATTCACACATCAATAATTCGATTCGAGCATAGGGGCAAGGGAACTTTCAGGAAATGGCTGAAAACAATTTGTTTTCGGAAAATCATCGACTATCAACGAAATATTAAAACCACTATATCCACAGAGTTCCTCATATCGATGGATTCCTTGGAAGCCTCTGAGATTGGCATGGAATGGGATTCGAATTATGTGGAAAAAACCACCGAAGCTGCAATGAACTTTGTGAAAATGAGATTCTCCAAAGATGATTGGGATATTTTCTACAGGATTTTCGTTAACCAAGAAAAAGCTTCCGAAGTTGCAGCCTCGCTCAATGTATCCAAAAATGTCGTTTATATTGTTCATTGCAGGGTAAAACAAAAATTTACCGAAATTCTTAAAGAACTAACGGATGGTTTTTGAAAGGTCTTCCCTTACTTACGAATCGTCCTTAGGCAGATAGAACCTTGAACACGAATAACGATTGCCCTTCCCGTAATGATTTGGAGTCCTACTTTAATGGCTCCCTATCCGCGCATAATCTGGAATTAATATCGCAACATATTCTTGGATGTGAAAAATGCGTTTCAATCTTAGAATCCATCGAGGCAACTGTTCCCAAACCTCAAATTCAAAACCTTTCCAGCACAAATGCCTTTGGTGGGTTTTCTTCTAAAAACTTGCAAAAAATTCTCGATATGGGGGTCTACCTCCCTGAAAAATCCCATGCCCTCGTTGAAAGAGTGCTTGCAGCCAATCAATCAGGCCAAAGTGTAAATATAAACCATTTTCGTTTGGTGGGTCTTTTGGGAATGGGGTCTTCTGGAATTGTATTTGAAGCTATTGATGAAAAGCTTAATCGAAAAGTTGCAATCAAGGTGATGATTCACCTCACTTCTAATATCAAAATGCAAAATAGGACGTTTGACCACGAAGCAAAGGTTATTGCAGCGGTTAAACACGAAGCACTTGTTGAGATCTACGAAATTGGAGAATGGGACAATCTTCAATTTATCGTAATGCCTTTTTTGGCGGGCGAAAATCTTGCCACCCGGTTGAAATACAATGAACGCAAACCTTTTATGCCAGCTCAGGCAATTCCAATTGCAATTCAAATCGCCCAGGGATTAAAAGCGCTACATGAAACAAGAATTTTGCACCGCGATCTCAAGCCCTCAAATATTTGGCTTACAAAAGAAAAGTCAGGCAGGGACAATATAATCATTCTAGATCTCGGCCTGGCCCATAGGCTTGATACCCCGATCAACGATGGTTTATATTGTGGAACCTTAGGCTATATGTCTCCAGAGCAGACTAATGGCGATACCCTTGATGTTCGATCCGATTTATTTACATTTGGCTGTGTTCTTTTCGAAATGCTTAATGGTAACCCCCCTTTTTCATTTGCTTCCCGTGTTGATGCAATCACCTATTTTAGAAAAGGATTAACGCCAGACCTCCAATTGTTTCAGGATAAAATCCCCGGCCCTCTTAGTTCCTTAGTGCGCAGTTTAATGGAGGTTAATCCCGAAAATCGGCCAGCAACTATTGCAGAGGTTATAAAGCAACTTAAAACGATTGAAAAAAAGCTAACCTCGACCCCGATTAGTCGAAGACAGGTAATCGCAACGGTATTGGCTGGAAGCCTTCTATTTTCTGCAGGGTTATTTCTATTATATAAGCAAGTTTCCCCGTCAGTATTTGAAACAAATTCTGATATATTGCTCAATCAGCCATTAGTTTTTAAAAATGTTGATAAATACTTCCTGCACCCGAGTAAAGATATCGTCGGGATAGCCCAGGGAAGTCAGGTTAGTTTTTATGAAAACTCCAAATTAATCAACAATTTGAATCTTTCCAGAACTCCCGGGAAATGTTTTTTTTCGGCCTGTGGTGAATACCTTTGTTTTTATAATCCTGGAACAATTACAATTTATTCCTATCCCGAATTAATTAAGATTCATCAAATTGAAGGTGAGCCGATCATTTCCTTTGGTTTTATTTCCAAGGGCGATCCCAAAAAGTTCTTCTATTGCAATCGCAATCAATTCTTTTTTGTCAACTTGAACCAGGGCCTTAAGGTTACCGAATCGGAACTATTTCCCTTGGAAATTAGCAGTGCAGTTTCCGATCCAAGGGGTAGGGGAGTCATTGTTGTTTCAAATGAACGAAATGGCTCAATTGGATTAATTTCATCAGTCAGTTTAAAAATAAGTTTTAATGACAATGGTCTTAAAGATTACTACCGGGAAGGTATTTCAAAAGATCCCATAATGCAAATTACATTTTGTAACGATGAATCCTATGCTGGGGTTTTATCCAATAAAGGTTGGATTGGTACATTTGATATTGGCAAGTTTTTTAGTCCGTTAAATGAATATACCAATGAATCTGAAGTTAAAAATATCGGATGGAAGAACAAAGAGATTCTGACATTTTTAAAAGACCAAGTGGTTATACAAAAAGCAAAACCATTGCGAATATTAAAATCAAATTACGAATCGCTGATTAATACCGGAAACTCCAGCCTAAAAAATCTTGCCTTGCACATGGAAGATAAACAACTATTTGTTTGGAACTGGAAGTAACTGCCGTCAAATCAACATTTTCTCTTTTGCTTTTGCTTTCTTTCTCTTTTCTTTTATTGCTTTTTCTTCCCCCAACTCCCAACCCTCTTCCCTCCGGGAAAAGGGCCCTTCGCTTCGCTAGCCCGGGTTTCTATCCTCCACCACTACCTTCGTCACCCTCGCTGAAAAGCGGGGGTCCATTCTTATTCTTACTTTTACCAATCGTTTATTTAGATCAGCTTGTTTAAAGACAGAGTAGTTGCGATGGGGAAGCCCCACTGCAACTACTCCATTTGAACCTTTAAGTCCTGCACCTATTGAATGTGCAACCGTCGCTGACGCTTCCGGCTCTGAATTATGTGTGTGTGTCTTTTCCGTGTCTCTGCTTCTGCTTTCTTCCGTGTTAATCCGTGGCTAATCATCTGCTTCTGCTTATTCTTCCTTCCGTGTAATTCCGTGTTAATCCGTGGCAAATGCTTCTGCTTGTTCTTCCTTCCCTGGCTAATCATCTGCATCTGCCGAGCAATAGTTGCACTTTAATCAACAAACCTACTTATTCGGATTATTCTTCCCATTTTCTGAAAGATCCCAAAGCCCCCACGATATTTATATATAGGGACTGTGTTTTTACTTGGAATTTCATCCCACATTACCTGGGTATTTGAATTCCTTCTGTAACGGCATTGTTTTAGTGCCTAATGCATAAGTCCTTATGGTGTTATATTTTATATTTTTTCCGCAATGCAGTTAGTCTGCTATAGAGTAAAGGGCCTTCCGATGTTTTTAAATGCTTTCAAGAATCTTTTCACCCCAAAAGCCACTAAAACAGCATTAAAAAAAGGGATACACCGTAAACTTGAACTCCTTGGCTTAGAAGATCGAATTGTTCCTGCGGTTCCTTTCTCGCCGGCATTTCCGACTGCCTTGTCCATTACCTCGGGAAGCAGTACTAGCACTTCCGCTGCCTTCACGGTTACTTTTAATCAACCTGTTACCGGAGTGGATGCAACCGATTTCAATTTAATTGGTACCGGAACCGTTGCTAACGGCACCATTTCCTCCGTAACCGGTTCAGGGGCCACTTTCACGGTAAATGTCACTGGTATCACTGGCACAGGCACCCTTGGTCTGAACTTGGTTGATTTGCCCTCTATAACCGCCTTGCCTTCCTTTGCACCTCAAACCACCATTTCCACGGGAAGTACTACTACTCTTCCAAACGGCAACACTCTTGGTGATGTAAACGGCGATGGTAAACTTGATATCATCACCGTGCTTTCTTTTACAAACAACGTGAGCGTTATGTTGGGTAATGGCAATGGCACCTTCCAAGCCCAGCAAACCTTCGCCACTGGATCTCAGCCATCGTCCGTGACCTTGGGCGATGTGAATGGCGATGGCAGGCTCGATATCATCAACACAAATTTTGGATCCAACAATGCCAGCGTGCTTTTGGGCAATGGTGATGGAACCTTTCAACCCAAAGCAGACTTCGCCACAGGAACTTTACCATATTCCGTTATTTTGGGCGATGTTAATGGAGATGGTAAACTCGACCTCATTACCGCGAATGGTTCTTCCGACAACGCCAGCGTGCTTTTGGGCAATGGTGATGGAACCTTCCAATCCCAGCAAACCTTCGCCACGGGTACTAAGCCAAACTCCGTTAAATTAGGGGATGTGAACGGAGATGGTATACTCGATATCATCACTGCAAATAATAAATTCAACAATGCCAGCGTGCTCTTGGGTAATGGTAATGGCACTTTTCAACCCAAAACCGACTTCACCACGGGAACTAGTCCACGTTCCGTCTCCTTGGGGGATGTGAACGGCGATGGTAAACTCGACATCATCACCGCTAATAATTATTCCAACAACGTTAGCGTGCTCTTAGGTAATGGCAATGGCACCTTTGGGCCCAAAACAGATTTTGCTACGGGAACTGCTGCATTCTGCGTGACCTTAGGTGATGTAAACGGCGATGGTAATCTCGATATCATCACCGCGAATATTGGCACCACTACCTCCAGCGTTCTCTTAGGAAACGGCAATGGCACCTTTCAACCAAAAGTAGACTTCACCGTGGGATCTGGTCCTTTCTCCGTGACCTTGGGTGATGTAAACTCCGATGGCAGACTCGATATCATTACCTCAAATCAAGCCTCTAACAGCGTCAGCGTGCTGTTGGGCACGGGTGGTAGTTCTATTACTGCTACTTTCTTACCGCAGCAAACCTTCGCCGCCGATAAGAGCCCAGTCTTCGTGACCTTGGGTGATGTGAACGGCGATGGCGATCTTGATATCGTCACTGCAAATTTATCAGCCGATAACGTCAGCGTGCTCTTGGGCAATGGCAATGGTACCTTTGGAGCTCAAGCCACCTTCGCCACGGGTAGTTTTCCAGACGGCGTGACCTTAGGCGATGTGAACTCCGATGGTAAACTTGATATCGTTGTATCTAATTTATTGACCAACAGCGTCAGCGTGCTCTTGGGCAATGGCAATGGCACCTTTAAAGCTCAATCTACATTCGCCGTAGGAACGCTTTCATCATCCGTGACCTTGGGCGATGTGAACTCCGATGGTAAACTCGACATTATCACTGTAGGTGGCGGCAATAGCGGTAGTGTGCTCTTGGGCAATGGCAATGGTACCTTTCAAGCTAAGCAAACCTTCGCAACGGGAAGTAATACAAGCTCCGTGCTCTTGGGCGATGTGAACTTCGATGGTAAACTCGACATCATCTACGCAAAGAATTCAAACCCTTACTACATCGGTGTGCTCTTGGGCAATGGCAATGGCACCTTTCAAACTGAAGCAACCTTCGACGCTGGAACCGCTACGCAACCAGCTTCGATAGCCTTGGGCGATGTAAACTCCGATGGCAGACTCGATGTCATTACCGCAAACGTATTAAATAAGTCCGTCGGTGTGCTGTTGGGTAATGGCAATGGCACCTTCCAGAGTGTAAGCCTCTTAAATGCAGGTAATCTTGATGCACAAAGGGTTACGCTTGGGGATGTCAATGGAGATGGTAGGCTTGACATCATCACCGGAAATAATTCCACCAACAATTCCAGCGTGCTCTTGGGCAATGGCAATGGTACATTCCAAGCCCAGCTAACCTTCGCCACGGGAACTAATGCACGCGGTGTAGTAGTTGGCGATGTTAACGGCGATGGTAGGCTCGATATCATCACTGCGAATCAGGGTTCCAACAACGTCAGCGTTCTCTTAAACAGCATTGGCTTCACTGGGCAGACTGCTACTATTAGTTCCGGCCCCACAGTAACCTCAAGCACCAGTAATCTGGCAGCTACCGCTACCACGCTTATCATTACCGGCACTGGTTTTAATACCACTGCAGGGAATAACACGGTTACCCTCAGCAGCGGCACGGGCACCGTTATCAGCGCAACTGCAACTCAGTTGACTATTACCCTAAATACTCCTCCATCTGTTGGCAATTTGACTGCGGTGGTTACAAGCAATGGGTCTAGCAGCGGCAGTCCGGTGCAAGTTGCAACCGTGGTGGCTGGCGCCGCAACCCAAGCAACGCTTACTACCCCAGCAGCGGGCAGTGCAAGCGGTTCTGCATTCACCACCCAACCTATCATCACTATTAAAGATGCTTTAGGTAACACCGTTACCAATAGCAATGCTTCTGTTACCATGGCGGTAAGCGGTGGCGATAATAAAGCTACAACAGTGGGAACCGTCACCATCAATGCGGTTAATGGTGTTGCAAACTTCTCCGGTGTTGGCATCAGCGGTACCGCTGGAACAACTTACACGCTTACCTTTGCCTCTAACGGTTTAACCTCCGCAACCCAGAGCATTACGCCAACCTTTGGCGCCGCAACCCAATTAACGCTTGGCACCCCAGCAGCGGGCAGTGCAAGCGGTTCTGCATTCACCACCCAGCCCGTTATCACTATTAAAGATGCCTTTGGTAACACCGTTACCAATAGCACTGCTGCCGTTACCATGTCCGTAAGCGGTAATGGAGCAACAGTGGGATCCGCTACAGTTAATGCGGTTGCAGGTGTTGCAAACTTCTCCGGTGTTGGCATCAGCGGCACCGCTGGAACACCTTACACCCTTACCTTTGCCTCTAACGGCTTGACCTCTGCAACCCAG
>JAPLNF010000261.1:9502-10854 GCA_026692965.1 Planctomycetota bacterium | reverse complement strand
GGCCCCACGGTCACCAAAGATGGCGTGACTGTCAGTAAGGAAATCGACCTTGCTGATCCTTTTGAAAACATGGGCGCCAAGCTTGTTAATGCTGTGGCTCAAAAAACCAGTGACATTGCAGGAGATGGTACTACAACTGCCACTATTCTTGCACTTTCCATTTATCAGGAAGGCTTGCGCAATATCACCGCTGGTGCCAATCCAATGGCTATCAGGCGTGGTATTGATAAAGCAGTTGCTGCCGTTGTTGAAAACCTCAACGAAATTTCTAAGCCCATGAAATCTTCCGCTGAACTTGCTCAGGTTGCTGCTATCAGCGCCAACAATGACATGGTCATTGGGCAACTCATGGCTGATGCTTTCGAAAAAGTGGGTAAAGATGGCGTGATCACGGTTGAAGAAGGTAAAACTGCAGAAACCACCCTCGACTTTGTCGAAGGTATGCAGTTTGATAAAGGCTATGTTTCGCCTTACTTCATCAACACCGAAGACATGACCTGCGAACTTGAAGACCCTATCATTCTCATTTACGAAAAGAAAGTGAACAATGTACGGGACTTGTTGCCCCTGCTTGAAAAAGCATCCGCAACAGGCAAGCCTTTGCTTATCATCGCAGAAGATGTTGAATCTGAAGCGTTGGCAGCTCTGGTTATCAATAAGCTACGCGGCATCTTGAATGTTTGCGCTGTTAAAGCTCCTGGCTTTGGCGATCGTCGCAAAGCAATGCTTGGTGATATCGCTGTTCTTACAGGCGGCCAATTCATCAGCGAAGATCTTGGAATTACCCTTGAGAGTGTTGAACTCGACATGCTTGGGAACGCCAAGATGGTTCGCATCGAACGCGAAAACTGCACTATCATTAGTGGCAAGGGCGATAAGGCTGCTATTCAAAAGCGTATCGAACAAATTCGTGCTCAAATGGGCCAGACCGAAAGCGAATACGATAAAGAAAAGTTCAGCGAACGCCTTGCTAAGCTTACCGGTGGTGTTGCTATTGTTCGGGTTGGTGGAACCACCGAAGCCGAAATGAAGCAGACCAAAGGTCGCGTTGAAGATGCTCTTCACGCAACCCGCGCCGCTGTTGCTGATGGCATTGTTCCTGGTGGTGGCACCGCTCTTCTGCGTTGCATCGCTGTTGCTGAAAAAGTATCGGAAAAGCTTAAAGGTGATGAGCGCTTAGGTGCAGAAATCATTACCCGAGCCCTTGAAAAACCGATTCGCATTATTGCTCAAAACTCTGGGGTAGATGGTGCAGTTGTTGCTGCAGAAATTCTTTCCCGAGATGCAAAGCCAAATTTCGGCTATAATGCTAATACTGGTGAGTATGTTGATATGTTCAAAGAAGGCATTAT
>JAPLNF010000261.1:0-9432 GCA_026692965.1 Planctomycetota bacterium | reverse complement strand
CAGAATGCGGCAAGCATCGCTGGCCTGATGCTTACCACCGAAGTCATGATTACAAAGATTGACGAGGAAAGTTCTACAGGTAAGATTTCTGGAGCTGTGAGGTAATTTCGGTTTCCTCATCTCCATTGGTTTCTTGCGCGGGTCCAGCTTGTTTGGGCCCGCGTTTGTTTATAAATAGGATTTTTGACCCACATTTGTTGAACTACCGGGAAATGCATGGCAACTAAACGCTGCTATTATGAAGTCCTTAGCCTTTCTAAAAGTGCTGACGCTGATTCCATCAAAGTTTCTTATCGCAAACTTGCAATGCAATATCATCCAGATAGGAATGTTGGCAACGCAGATGCCGAGGTTCTTTTCAAAGAAGCCGCTGAAGCTTATGAAATTCTGCGTGACCCAGAAAAAAGACAACGCTATGACCGTTACGGCCATGCGGGCATGGACGGCATGGCGATGCCCGATTTTGGCAATGCAGATTCGGTGATGGATTTATTCGGGGATCTGTTCGGTGGAGTGTTTGGAGGCGCTGGCAAGGGCAAAGGCCGACGAGGCCCTCAAGCAGGGAATGATTTTCACCTCGGAATTGAAATCGATTTGATCGATGCCATGAAGGGTGTCGAAAAGAAAGTAAAGATTCCAAGGGATGTCACCTGCAAAAGTTGTGGCGGTAATGGCTGTAAAGCTGGTTCCGCGCCCGTACGATGTAAGCGTTGCGATGGTAAAGGTGTTGTCCTTCAGGGGAATGGCTTTTTCCGAATCCAGCAAACTTGTTCGGGGTGTGGGGGCAAAGGTGCAACCATTCCAAATCCTTGCACTAATTGCCGAGGCGCAGGCCTGATTCAAGAACACGAAGAATTAGTCCTTATTATTCCACCCGGAGTTGATGACGGTGTAAATATTCGCCACACCGGCTCTGGTGAAGCTTCGCGTAATGGTGGCCCGCCTGGCGACCTTTATGTACAAATCAAAGTTAGGAAGCATTCGTTTTTTCAGCGCAATGGTGCGGATTTACATTGTGAAGTACCAATTACTTTTAGTCAGGCTGCATTAGGTGGCGAAATCGAAATCCCATCTCTTGATGGAAAAAAAATAAAGTTCAAGTTGCCTGCAGGCATACAGAGTGGCGAAGAAGCGAAAGTTCCGGGCAAGGGCATGCCTTCTTTACGGGGAACAAGAACGGGCGATTTGGTGCTTCATGTTCGCTTAGAAACGCCAAAAAATCTTACAAAACGGCAGGAAGAGTTGCTTAGGGAGTTATCAGAACTCGACCATAAACACATTTCACCTCATCGAAAAAGTTTCCTTGAGAAACTTAAAGGTCTTTTTGTACAATCAGAAGCCGACTCTTCCAAGGAATAACAATGAAGATTAATCTCATTTTTGCAACTAGGAAAAACAACCATGACGAATGAAAACATTGATCCAGATAACGAATTCAACCAAGATTATTCTGAACCGCCTATCATTTCAGAAGTTGAAACATTGAAGGAACAACTCCTTGAATCCGAGAAAAAAAAAGACGAATATCTCACGCTGGTAAAATCCACCAGAGCAGACTTTGAAAATTATCAGAAGCGTATTCTAAGAGATCAGGCAAACGAAAAACGCTTTGCCCACTTCCAATTCGCTGCCGACATTTTACCCGCAATGGATAACCTTGATCGGGCATTACAGGCATCCAAGCAAAGTGGCGCCAATGACCCTATGGTGCAGGGAGTCAGCATGGTTTTAGCCCAAGTTTTGGATGTTTTTAAACGCCATGGGATTCAACGCATCCAAGCCGAGGGAACCCTCTTCAACCCAAATCTTCATCAAGCGGTAATGCAAGTTCCGTCCAAAGATTTACCTGTTTCGACCGTGGTTCAAGTTCTTGAAAATGGCTATACACTGCATGACCGAGTGATTCGCCCTGCGAGTGTTTCGGTTTCATCCCAAGCAGATTAGTTCTTTGGACTTAATTGGAGCATTAAAATGCCAACATATGAATATGAATGCGATGCCTGCAACCATGCTTTCGAAGAGTTCCAATCATTTTCGGAGAAGGTGTTAAAAAAGTGTCCGAAGTGCAAGAAATCAAAACTTCGAAGGCTATTTGGCACCGGGTCTGCAATTCTTTTCAAAGGATCTGGCTTTTACGAAACCGATTACCGTAGTGATTCTTACAAAAGCTCCGCAAGCGCAGATAAAGAAAGCAGTGCAAAATCTGAAGCAGCAGCAAAAACAGATTCCACTCCAAAACCCTCGACTGATAGCAAAAGCAGTGCAAAGGAATCCAAACCAACAACTCCCAAGCCTTCCTCCAAGAAGGACTGATATGACCCAAGTTAAATGCCCTATTTGTGATACCGCCATGAATTTTCAGGCCAGAAGTGAATGGCCTGACTTTCCTTTTTGTAGCCTGCGTTGCAAACGGATTGACTTGGGCCGTTGGTTTGGTGAGCGATATAAACTGCAAGGCCATGATTATCCTGAAGACTTTCATGAAGAAAATGAAAGCGAATAAGGTTCCCTTCTTTTTTAGTCTCTTACAATTTAGCTCGTTTATTTAGCTGCTATTCTGCACAGTCTCGATTAAAATCAAAGTTCAATATTACTACTTGGCTTAATTTATGAACACTCTTTGCAAGATTTTAATTGGGATTTCGCTAGTACTGGCATCCGGTTGCAAACAGACAACAGGTAAAAAACTTTATCTGGGAAATCGACAAATAAAAGTGGTTGCAACAACCACTATGATTGCAGACCTGCTTACTAACGCAGGTAAGGGCAGGGTTATAGTTGAATCACTCATGGGACCGGGAATTGATCCCCATTCCTACGAACCCAGAGAAAGCGATGTTTCTAGGCTTATGGACGCCGATGTTGTTTTTTACAACGGCATCCATCTCGAAGGAAAAATGGCAGATCTCTTTGAGGAATCATCCAAGAAAAAACATGTCTTTGCAATCGCTGATGGATTGCTTCCTGCAGATATTCGAAAAGAAACACAAACGAACACCCCCGATCCACACATTTGGTTTGATGTTCAGTTGTGGATCAAGTGCTTGGAATTTGTTAATGCGAAATTGATTGAAATCGACCCGGAAAACAGCGCCATTTATAATACAAATACAACGAATTATTTAGCTACGCTTAACGATCTCCACAAATATGTAAGACAACAATCAGAAAAAATTCCAAAGGAACAGCGAGTTTTGATCACAGCCCATGACGCGTTTGGCTATTTTGGAAACGCATATGCCTTTCAGGTTAGAGGCGTGCAAGGGATCAACACGGTCGCAGAGGCCAACAGCGGAGAGATTGGCTCTCTTGCGACATTCATGGTGAAAAACAAAGTGAGGGCTTTTTTTGTAGAAAGTTCTGTGCCTCGCAAAAATCTTGAAAAGCTAAAAGAGGTTGCAGCCTTACTCGATCCTAGTTTTGTACTGTCTTCTGGTGGAGAATTATTTTCCGATGCATTGGGCCCTAAAAACTCACCAGCGGGAACATACGAAGGCATGGTCAAGCACAACATAGACACCATACTCAAAGCTTTGGTTCCTTAAAAACAGGATGTTTCATGACTGGGCTAAATGATAAAAAACTGGAATTGGCATTAGAGATCAACGATCTTACGGTAAGTTACAAAGATAAACCAGTGCTTTGGGACATCGATTTGGAGATACCTCAAGGGGCATTGGTAGGAATTGTAGGGCCGAATGGTGCAGGGAAAACAACTCTGATCAAATCCATCCTCGGATTGCTCAAGCCAGTTGCAGGCTCTGCAAAAATACTCGGACTTGAGATTGATCAAGGGATCAAGAAAATCGCGTATGTGCCTCAGCGCGGGAGTGTTGATTGGGATTTCCCTGCCACGGTTTTTGATGTGGTCCAGATGGGCACCTACGGAAAATTAGGATGGCTCAGACGCCCCGGGAGCAAAGAAAAAAAACTTACTAAAGATGCTCTCGAAAAAGTTGGAATGCTCGAACTTGCTCACAGGCAGATCAGTCAACTTTCAGGCGGGCAGCAACAGCGGGTATTTTTGGCCCGAGCTCTCGTTCAACATGCCGAAATTTATCTCATGGACGAACCTTTTCAAGGTGTGGATTCAACCACTGAACAATCAATCGTAGAACTATTACGAGAATTAAGGAATCAAGGAGCCACTGCTTTGGTGGTTCATCATGACTTGCAAACAGTGAAAGATTATTTCGACTGGGTGGTTTTGTTGAATGTGCGAAAAATTGCAGCGGGGCCCGTTTCCGAAGTGTTCACCGAAACAAACTTAAAGCTCGCATTTGGCTCTAGAGTTTCCTTGGGAGAATAACGCTTGTTTGAATCGCTTTCAGTTCCTGGATTGGGAAGCGTTGTTGCTGGAACTGCGCTGTTGGGATTTTTATGCGGAACCCTAGGCACCTTTGCTGTTTTAAGAAAGCAAAGCCTTATGGGCGACGCAATCTCCCATGCATGCCTGCCCGGGCTCATTCTCGCATTCCTTCTTTTCAACAGTAAAGAATCTTGGGCCCTAATGCTGGGCGCTGCTATTTCAGGCACCATCGCTGCCATGGCCATTCTTGGTATCAGCAGGTTTAGTAGAGTCAAAGAAGACAGCGCATTGGCAATCACCCTTTCAGTATTTTTTGGTTTTGGCCTGATGCTTCTTACTTGGGTCCAACGACGGCCAGACGCAGCACAGGCTGGGCTGGCACGCTTTTTGTTCGGCCAAGCTGCAACACTTTTAGATCGTGATGTTTGGCTTCTTGCTGCAATCGCAATACCATGCCTTATTACTGTTTTCATTTTCTGGAAACACTTCCAACTGGTTTGCTTTGATCGATCTTTTGCCCAAAGCCTTGGCTTTCCCGTTTTCTTTATCGATGTCTTACTTTCCTTATTATTGGTGATGGTTATCGTTGCAGGTTTAGAAACCGTGGGTGTCGTTTTAATGAGCGCCTTGCTAGTTGCACCCGCTGTGGCTGCTAGGCAATGGACAAACAAGCTTGAAATCATGGCGATCTTGGCAGGTATTTTCGGCGCATTTTCAGGCATCGCTGGCGCAGTGTTAAGCAACATTGGCAAAACCAGTATTCCCACAGGCCCTGTGATTGTCTTGTTCATTACTTTGATTGTGTTTTTATCCATCTTGTTTGCGCCTGCGCGCGGGATCGTTTGGCTTCAGTTCAAACATTGGCGCGACAGCAAAGTTCTCCAACTCGATTCCGTCCTTTCAAATCTTTTAAACCTTGCAAGGGAACACAGCGGGAAACAAAATGGTCATAGTATGGCTATGCTAAAGGGGATCAGTTCGAACCCTTCAGGAGTTCCCAGAAGCGTGCATAAATTATTGGAAATGGGTTTGGTTTCTGAAGTAGACAAGGGCCTCTATATTCCCACTTCCAAGGGTGCAGAATACTTGAATGAAAAAACTTCCCACATGGGAGCACCCCTTAAATGACACAAGCTCAACTCGAAATCCAATTGCTTGCCATGGCAACCGCTGTTGCATGCTCTCTGTGTGGCGTGTTTCTTGTTCTTAGGCGCATGTCTCTGCTAAGTGATGCAATCAGCCATACGGTTCTTATTGGAATCGTGATTGCGTTTTTTCTAACAGGAGACATGACATCGCCTTGGTTGTTGGTCGGCGCAACTACAGCAGGTGTATTCACCGTATTGCTGGTTGAAGGTTTGCAAAAAACCGGCGTGGTTCGCGAAGATGCTGCTATAGGATTGGTTTTCCCTGCATTATTTAGCATTGCAGTACTGCTGATTTCGATTTATTCAAAAAATGTTCATCTTGATATGGACGCAGTGCTTGTAGGAAAGATCGCATTAACCCCACTACCCTCACGAAGACTCGAATTCGGTGGATATGATTTTGGTCCAAAATCGCTCGCCCTGATGATAGCTATCATCATTGTCAACATTGGGTTCATAATCTTATTTTTCAAGGAACTAAAAGTCTCAACTTTTGACCCGGCATTTAGCAAAGCCATTGGTTTTAATCCTTACTGGATTCATCTTGGGTTGGTGCTTTCTGTTTCCACCACTGCGGTTGCATCCTTTGATGCTGTTGGCTCGATCCTTGTAGTTGCGTTAATGGCTGCGCCTGCTGCAACAGCATATTTATTTACCGACAAGTTATCAATCATGTTGGTATGGAGCTGTATAATTGGGATGCTTTGTGCAGTACTAGGATACTGGCTTGCCCATTTCCTCGATGCGTCGATTGCTGGCTCGATGGCCACTGTTGCTGGAATTTTATTTGGGCTGACATTTTTCTTTGCCCCGGAGAGAGGCTTATTCTCAGTCTGGCAGCGCGCAAAAATTAGAGACCGAAAATTCAAGCTTGCTCTTTTACTGGTACATCTCACTCATCATGAGGGTACAATAAGGGAACTGGAAGAATGCAACATTGAAAGTCTCCATCTTCATCTTCGTTGGGATGAGTACGAAACTCGTTCCGTGGCTTTTGAAGCGGTTGAATCTTTCTGCGCATCACAAGAAAACAAGGTTCTTAAATTAACCCCCAAAGGCAGGATTATTGCTTTAGAATCATTACAGATAGGGACGAATCTCTCCTGATTTTTAAATAGATAGAGCCGATGAAAAAACAGATATCTCAACACATGATGGATTGGCTGAAAAGTGAAGTAAATTGCTGGAAGTCTGAAGGTATAATCTCAGACACCCAGTTAAGCTCTATCATTTCCCAATACGATTCCCTAGCTGATTCAGAACGAAAAAAATCTACAGCCTTCTACACTTTAATCAGCGCGGCATCGATACTTGCAGGCGCAGCGCTCCTTTTATTAATTGGTTACAATTGGGAAACACTCAATTACATCGCAAAGCTTGGCATAATATTCGGCATCACCATATCATTTCAATGCTTAACTCTGGTCTCGCGGTTTCGCTGGAAAAACAACACTCTTTCTGAAGTCTTCAGTTTGCTTAGTTGTATCAGTTATGGTTCGGGAATATGGCTTATCGCGCAAATATTTAATCTTAATTCCCATTACCCCGATGGCTTTTACTGGTGGGCCTTGGGATCACTCCCTCTGGCATTTCTTGGCCAATCCTCGCTACTTTGGTTTTTAGTCATCGTTTTGGAAATCATCTGGTGTTTTACTGAAGCGAATGTCAATTTTAATTCGACTTGGTTGTTTTTTGGAAGAGATACTAACCTCCCCTCTGCAGCTTACCTTATGCCTCTTTTATTATTGCCAGGGTTCATTTGGGCACACCTAAAAAACTGCCCCACAACAATGGCTCTGCATTTGATTGGTTTTGCATGCTGGTGCTTAAGTTTATGGATTGCATGGAATTTTCAAAGCCTTGCAATCCCTCTGCTTGGCGCCCTTTTCGCTTTATACTGGCTCGCGGGAATGGTAATCAAAACAAAAGAAAAGCTGATTTTTGTTAGCCATCAAATCGGCTTACTTGCAACTTGGCCCATGCTTTGTATTATCAGCTTTTATGCTTTTCAAAAAGAAATTACTGAAAGAATTAAACCTGAGCATAACCATGGTTATGCAAGCGCTGATGGCCTATTCATGTTCTTGATTGGGATTACGATTCTGATTGTCTATTTTAAATCTGTAATTTCAAAAACTCATTATAAACCTATCTCATTTAAAGAGATGATTTTAGCATTTTCGGTTCTTACACAGTTAAGCTTAGCGCCTGCGATAAGCTATTACTTTGGTTCAGAATGCTCATTCGCAATGTTTATAATTGCAAATATCTCAATGCTTGGTTACTCGGCAGTAATGATGGATGAAGGTCTAAAAACAAATTCATCTCCAAAATTCTTCCTTGGGGTGTCGACCTTTTTATTATGGACAATCATTCGATATTTTGATCTTTTTGGAAATGTTGGTGGCATGCTGGGGGCCTCTCTTCTCTTTTTCCTAAGTTCGCTTGCACTTATTGGGCTGGCATTTTTCTGGCGTCAAAGAAAGGTTGCCTTTCATGTCAACTAATAACTTTTCACCCAGCCTGCCTCCTTGGAAAGATCCTGCAAAAATAGGGTTGGCAATTTTTACCGCCTTCGTTTTTCAATTGGTTATCCTTTCGGGTTTAAGCGGGAAGGGCCTTGTCCCCCGGATCACTTCGGATAGGGTTCGCTTTGAAGTCATCCCCGTAGACCCGCGCGATATGATGCGTGGAGAATACATTATCCTTGGGTATGAATTTTCCAGGCTTCCCGAAGATGTTGCATTGCTTGATGAAAGAATCAAATCTTACAAAACCGACACTAATTTCAAGCAGAAAAGCATCGATGTTTATGTAACCCTTAAATTCAACCTCAAGGAAGATGTTTACAAAGGAATCTTTTTTGGTAGTACGCCTCCAACCAAGGGAAGATACCTAAGGGGAAAGCTAAACCCCAACAACAGAATCGAATTTGGAATTGAAGCTTTTTATTTGCAGGAAGGCAAAGGCCGGATTTACGAGCAGGCAATCATAGAAAAGAAACTGGTTGCAGAAGTCTATCTCTCACCAGATGGCTCTGCGCAAATGAAACAAGTTCACATCATAGATAACAACAAAGTTAAAGATTAGATTTAATTCAGCATTTCATATTCTGGATTGCTTAGGATTTATGCAATAACTCAAGATAAGAAGTAGGGATAAGTTGGCTAGGTAAAATGCCAATCTTTTCCATTAACTCTAGGGCAAAACTTTCGCCTGAACTAATGGTTTGGTTCTCGGCCAAAACCACTTCAAGTTCAAGGAAATCGCCCAAGGTATCAACGTGATCCAAATGAATCCGAGTATTACCAAGAAGATAAAGGGTACGACGCTTTCGCACCGTGCCTAAAATTCCATAAGCCGCTGCTAGTGTATTTCGCAGGGAGTCGGGTTCGGTGGTGGGTGAAATCTGATAAATCGATAATTTTGGCCCATTTAATTCAGGGCGCTTATAGTAGATTAATTCCCCCGCATTAGCCGAGAATGCCCGAAGCTTTAATTTACCCATAGGACAATTAAAGAAAGTATCATGGTGGGGCAAATCAAAAGGTCCAGTATCTGCGAGCGAAGCTATGATAGGAATCAAAGCTTCAATTCGCTCTATTTTAGCTTTGATTTCTATGTTTCTTGCCATCGTTATTTTAAAAACCTTGAGTGCCAGTCGCAATACTCCGGATCATGGTGGTAAAAAAACGGGCTGTCAAGAACTTATTTGAAAGCTTGAATTGGCACCCTACCGAAAGCTGGGAATCCGGAAAAAATCGTATTCTTGAGTGATAATATTATTAAAAGTGGGTTTTGTTTGCCTTTAAGGCAAATCACTAATACCATAGTAATAGGTTCCTCTTCTCTCCCGAAGCAAACTAGGGTTGGCATCCAGCAGCCATCCTTAATTGGAGTTTTTCTCTGTGACTCCCCGCGAAATCTTAGCTCACATCCGTGAAAAAGAAGTGCGAGCAATAGATTTACGATTCA